>CAMVHF010000080.1 GCA_947167235.1 uncultured Alphaproteobacteria bacterium | reverse complement strand
CCAACAGATTTTAAGTCTGCAGCGTCTACCGATTCCGCCACAAGCGCATTGCTAAAAAAGGTTATACATAAAAAATTTTTTAAATGCAACATAAATCTTGTATTTTTTTTTAAAATATGCTTAATTGTTTTTGGAAAGAAGACAAAACGTCTTCTATTTAACTTAAGAATACGGCAGAAACAGCGTTTCGGTATTCTTTGGGGAGAACTGAAATGAAATCTGTTGATATCTCGCTTCATCATTATATATTCCCTTATATTCATGAAGACGGATGGAAATTTATTGCGGCTTTTGCCGTTTTCTCATTGATATCAGCTATAATCTGGTTTCCTTTAGGTTGTGCCTTTTTTGTTTTAACCGTTTGGTGTTTTTATAATTTTCGTGATCCGGATAGAGTAACACCCGTCTTGTCCAGCGCCGTTGTTGCGCCGGCCGACGGTTATATTGTTTCTATCACTAAAGAAAAAGGTCCGGATGCCTTAGGATTACAGAATAAAAACTTTACCAAGGTATCTGTTTTCAGCAGCCTGTTTGATGCTCATGTCAACAGAATCCCTATTAAAGGGAAAATACATAAGATTTTTTATGATGCCGGCAAAAGTTCAACCGGTAATTTCAATAAAAATGACCTTGGTAACGAAAAATTGGTATTTTCTTTAAGAAACAGTGAAAACTTAGATTTCGTTTTGCAACAAACCGTCGTTTTTTGCGGTAAACGCATCGCAACAAATATCAAAAGCGGTGAAGAATACAAAACCGGTAATCGGTTCGGTATCATTCGTTTTGGCGGTTATACGGATATTTATTTGCCGGATAAAGTTCAACCTCTTGTCTGTGTCGGTCAAAAAATGGTCGCCGGTGAGACAATTGTGGCTGATATAAGCTCAGATGCTCCCCGTATGGAAGGAGAAATCAGATAATGATTAAAAACAAAAAATCGACAACTGCAAAATTGTCACAAACAAAAAACGTTCTAAAGAAAAAAGCTATCGGTAAACTTAAAGAAGTTCCTTTTAGAAAAATGGCTCCGAATATCGTAACTTTAATGGCATTATGTGCCGGTATTACTACTATTCGTTATGCTATTTTAGGTAAATGGACACACGCACTTCTTTGCATTTTCCTCGCTGCCGTTTTTGACGGTTTAGACGGTCGTGTCGCCCGCAAATTAAAAGCATCTTCAAAATTCGGAGCTGAATTGGATTCACTTTCGGATTTTGTCAGCTTTGGCGTTGCACCGGCAATTTTAATATATCAATGGAGTATAAATGTTATTCCGCACTGGGGATGGATATTTACTCTGTTGTTTTCGGCCGCTATGGCAATGCGTTTGGCACGTTTTAACACCATGCTTGATGATGCAACCGTTCCTGAATATTGGTCACATTACTTTGTAGGTGTGCCGGCTCCGATGGCTGCGGCTATCGCCGTTATGCCTATTTTAACATCACGCGATTATCCGGAATTGGAATTTATTTTACGCAACCATTATTTTTGTTGTTTCGTAATGGTTTTGGTTGCATTCTTAATGGTCAGTCGTATCCCGACGCTTTCATTAAAGAAAACTAAAATTAATGCTAATTTTGTATTACCTTTGATGGTTTTGTTTGTTTTGTTAATAAGTTGCCTTTTAACAAAACCTTGGCTTACTTTAGGTATTTTTACGGTTTGTTACGTTTTAACCGTTCCTTTTACGATATTGCGTTTTATCAAAGAAAAAAATGCCTATGAAAAACAATTAGATAGCGAAAAAGAATAAAAATCAAGCCTCCGTTCGGGGGCTTTTTTCTTGTCCGCCCGTCTTCAGACAATAATAAATATTTTCCAGTTTATACTTGTGATATATATCACATTTCGAGCATAGGCATTTTTGCATTTCTTTTATGCAATGGCTTTGCTCATAAGCACAATACATTTTTTCATAATGTTTTGTTTCTTTATAATTTTCCAACAATTTCAAAAAATTTTCAGGTGCATTTTTCATTTTACAATGACCTGTATACGATATACACTTCATACACAGGCATTTATCTATATTTTCCATACTTCTTTCGACACGCATATCATATCTCCTTAACATTAAGATATGCTCAGTCGTAATTTTTTCAATTAACCTGAAGTTTTATTATATACGCTTGAAAGAACCTTCTATAATCGGCGGAAAAACAGACTTCAAATCAGGTCTTTCTTCTACAGAATCGACTCGTGCAAATAACGGGCCTTTATATAAAGCCGCTTGCAACTCATTCATTTTTTCTTCCGAACCGGACATTAAAACGACAACATCGCCGTTCTCCATATTATACGCATAACCTGAAAGTCCGCCGATACTATATGCTTTTAAAACTGTCCAATAACGAAATCCGACGCCTTGCACTCGGCCTGTTATATATAAGCATCTATCCATTTTGTAAATACTCCTCAATTTCAAGTAAATCGGTTTTGACTTGTTCACGCTTTGCCACAGCCTCTTTTTCTTCACCCCAAAGACTGTTCTGATGCAATTCTTCCAAAAAAGCCGATTTAAAGGCCTCTGAAGCGTTTATTTTCTTTTTTGCAAGCAGTAACCCTAAAAAAACGGATTTCATGCTTGCAGAAGCCGCATAGAGCGCTGAGAGCTCTTTTTTATTAAAAGAATCTATATACTTTTGCAATATTGATTTATTTTTTTCGTTTTCGGGCGAAATACTCAAACCGTATGTCATTTTAAAATCGGTTGATGCCGCTTCATTAAACTTATCAATCATCGGCTGCCACTGCTGCTTTTGCAATTTATTCAAAACTTCATCTTCCGACCAAAATAAAATTGTATCAGTCATGGCATAATCGATTAATAAAGAAATAATCTTTTCTTTTTGCTCTGTTACATATTTTTCGGCAGCAATAAAATCCATTATTTGAACAAACCTTTTAAAGTCTTTTTAAGTTCTTTTGCCTGATTTTTAAGCTCTTTACCGGCATTTTTAACCGAATCTTTGGCACTGGTATACCCGTTAGATACGGCATCACGAACCGGTGCTTTATTCTTATAATATTCGGCATATTCCGTACCTGTAAGCGCTGTGCGGCAAGGCGACGGATCTGCCGAAAGCATCATATCGCCCAAATTATATGTACCGCCCGAAGCAATTGCCGCTATAACATTTTTTGCGGTTGCCTCTTGATTTAAGGTAATTTTCGGTTGACTAATCGTGCCTTTAATTTTGAGTAATCCGCCGATAATGGATGAAATATTCGTATCGGTTATTTTGCCGGAGAAAGGCTGAATTTCAAGATTTATTTTTTCATCACCAAGATTAACTTTTCCGTTTGCTACCAGATAAAAGTCTTTAGCATCAACAGCTATCCCTTTCGGAAAGTTCATCGCGCCTTTGTTTATGTCTGTTCTGACCACCGCACAACTTAAATTCATGTCACTTTTGGTAACGTTTATTTTAAGATTTTCCAATATTTGAACAATAATATTGCCTTTTAAGCGTTCCAAACTTTTAATTTTAACAACGGATTTATCCATAAATGTTATAAATTGACCGCTCAGATTAGATAAATATTGATCGGTATCTTTTCCGGATGTTGTCACATTTATCAATAAATTAACTTTACCGCCGCTTTTTATATATAAGGTTTGGTTATCTGCCTGAGCATAAGGTTTATACAAATCCTGCAATATTATATCCTTACCTTTTAAATCGGCTGCAGCGGTCTTATCTTTGGCATTTACTGTTATTGTGCCCGTCATACTGCCGTTACCGGCTTTTAAGGATTGTATATTTGTTTTTAATACACTGTTTTTCAAAGCAATATAAGTTAAAACATCGCTTACAGATAAATCATTACTGATATTAATCTTTTTAATATCTACGGCCACATCGGCATTGACTGTTTTCAAATACTTATAAGGTATTGATGTGTTTGGTACTAAAGTTGAAGCATAGGCATTACCTAACAGCCAATCCAGCGATGCTTTTTTGCTTGCTTGCGAACCCGTTAATTCTTCTATATTGATTGTATTTCCTTTTATGTTTAATTTTAAATAAGGTAAATTTTTCGGAGAATCCACAGAAGCCGAACCTTTTATTTTAATACCTTTAACTTCGGCACTATTTAAAGTTATTTTTGCAACACCGTCTTTAATATCGGCTTTTCCTTGTATATTCTGAATATTGTTTTTAGAATCAATAATCACTTTTTTAATATCAAAATCAGCTTCTATGTTTGCCATTTTAAGATAATCATACGGTATATTTGTACCTGCTATAAAATCATCGGCATTGGCTGATTTTATAAGCCAATCGTTATTTGCCGTTTTAGTTTCGGTAAAATCGGAAACACTAATCGAATTACTGTTTATATTAGCTTTTACAGCAGGAATTTCACCACTTAAATCAACATCGGCTTTACCTGATAAAGTTGTGCTTTTATAACTTAACTCATAAGAACCGGATGCTGTTATATTATCTTTTAACCCGTTAACGGAACCGTCATAATACAACAAATAACCCATAGCTGTAATACTGACATTAAGATTTATATCATTAAAATTGCTCTGTTGTAATTTTTGTAAAGAAGAAATTTTACCTTCACCATTTATATCGATACCGGCAATATTGGTTTCAATATCCAAATTAATCGGTGAATTATAATCATCCATATCAGCAACCAAATTCTTAATAACCAGACTATCATTTTCACCGTAAAAAATTGTTGTATTATCGGTTTGTAGGGTATCAACCACTATTTCTTTATGGAACAGCGGTAAAATGGAAATCTGTACCAACGCGTTACCGACATCGGCTAATTTTTGCTCGTTATTCTGCGGCATATAAACGGTAACATTGCTTAATTCAATGCTTGGTTTTAACGAAACACCGACATCTAAATTACCTTTAATTTCTATTTTGGTTTGGGCATATTTCATAACCAATTCTTCAATTTGCGGTTTATATTTGTTTAAATCGGCAAATTTCAAAAAACCTATGGCACTGCCGAAAATAACGACAGGTAATAATAAAATTACGACTAAAAATTTCAGAAATTTTTTCATTTTTTCCAATCCAATCCAAAAAATTGACAAGCTTCAACAAAATGTTTCGGCGGTTCTGCTTTAATTATCATTGTTTTACCATATATCGCCGATAAATCTATTTTATATGCGTGTAAATACAACTTATCGGCAACATCGGTCAAGCGGCAACGTTCTTTACCAAAATATTTACTATCACCTAAAATAGGTGTACCCATGCCTTCCAAATGCGCTCTTATTTGATGTGTACGACCGGTTAACGGCGACGCCTGCACTAAAGCATACTTTTTACCGGCATTATCCAAAACCTCATATACCGTTACGGCTTTTTTGCCACCGTTGACAATTTGCATTTTTTCACCGACTTTTTCCAACGGCAGTTTTATTTCGCCCGAAAATTTTTCCGGACAACCACGAACCAAAGCTAAATATGTTTTATTTAACGTATGTTCCCTGAATGCTTTTGTCAGTATATCGGCAAATTTACGATTACGAGCTAAAACCAAAATACCGCTGGTATCTTTATCAATTCGGTGTACAAGTTTCGGTTTTTCACTATTTTCAAATTTAAGTGCTTCCAACAAGCCGTCGACGTGACGCGTGGTATTTGTGCCACCTTGAACAGCTAAACCGGAAGGTTTATTTAATACAATAATATTTTTATCCTTAAATATAACCATGGATGTTATATAATCAATATCACTTTTATTCAAAACGGTATTATCCGGTGTGGCTTTTTCATTATCGAGCGGCGGAATTCTTATTTCCTGACCGGCCATCAAACGTGTTGAAGCTTCGGCACGTTTACCGTCTACTTTAATTTGTTTGGTACGCAATAATTTTTGTAATCTACCCATACTCAAAGCCGGATATTCGCGCAAAAACCAGCGATTTAAGCGAATTCCGTCATCTTCGGGTTTTATTTTTATAATTTCTACGCCGGCCATTTAGCGTCCGCCTTTCTTTTTTGAATTAAATCCTCTGTTTATAACATTCTTCGGACAATAAGGTTTAGAGTGTTTTTTATGTTTTTCTTTAAACGATTGTTCTAAAACCGTAACATTATCGGCAAGCAAAGGTTTTGCTGTGATAAACAGTGTTTCCGGTCTGACTGCCGGTTTGCGCAACGGTTCCATTTCCGTACGCTCAAAATCTTTAATATTGAGCTTTTCTTCTTCGGATAATTTTTCATATCTGTTCTCTTTAATAGAAATTAAAAATTCTATTTTTTCGTTATTTAGCATTTCTTGCTTTGTTTCTTCCGAAAAAAGGATAAAATCATCATATAAAACAATCGCTTTTATTAGTTTATTCGGATTCATCTGTATTATCCTTTTTCATTTGTGCCTGCTTTTCTTTGCGCAACTTATCAAAATATTCTATACGCTTTTTTATCTCACGTTCAAAGCCGCGTTCTACCGGAAAATAAAATTTGCGCCGCGACATACCGTCCGGAAAGTAATTTTGCCCCGAAAAACCGTCTTCCAAATCCTGATCATACATGTAACCGTCACTGTAGCCAAGATTTTTCATTAATTTTGTCGGCGCATTCAATATATGTTTCGGCGGCATTAAAGAACCGGTTTGTTTTGCGGCATCATAAGCTTTATGCATTGCTTTATAAACACCTGCCGATTTAGGTGCCGTTGCCAAATACGCCGTCAACTGCATAACCGCCAACTCACCTTCGGGCGAACCCAAACGTTCATAAGTTTCAATACAGGAAACAGCCTGATTTACGGCATTCGGATCGGCAAGTGATACATCTTCTATTGAAAATCTTAACAAACGACGCAAAATATAACGCGGATCTTCGCCGGCAACCAACATTCGCGCAACCCAATACAAAGCTGCATCAACATCAGAACCGCGCAATGATTTATGAACCGCCGATATTAAATTATAATGCCCGTCACGACCTTTATCATAAATAGGTGCGCGTGATTGAATTATCCTTAAAATCTGATCTTTATTAAAAATTTCACCGTTTTGCGCATACGACCATATAT
>CAMVHF010000079.1 GCA_947167235.1 uncultured Alphaproteobacteria bacterium | reverse complement strand
TGCCACGGCAATTATGTTTTCACTTCTGAACGCTTTAACTCTTTCTCCGGCGCTGTGTGCCTTATTGATTAAAAAGATAAAGCCACGCAAATCCGGTTTTTGGTTTAAGGTTAATAATTTTATTGCAAAAGCAATACATTTTTACTCTCTGGTGGTATCATTTATCGCCAAGAAACGTCGTGTTGTGCTGGCTATTTTTGTTTTGTTATGTGTTTTAGTCGGCATTTTATTTAAGACCGCTCAAACGTCGTTTATTCCTGATGAGGACCAAGGCGTAATCGTCATGAGTTTACAACTGCCTGAGGGGGCTGCAAAATCGCGTACAGAAGCATTGGTTGCTAAAGCAAACAAGATTATTCGCCAAGAAAAAGGTGTGGAAAATGTTTCCGATGTTATCGGTTTTTCGCTAATGGGCGGACGCGGTGAAAACGTGGCAATGTCGTTTATTGTGTTAAAACCATGGGAACAACGCAAAAGTCTGGCAGATTTTTCAACCAATATCATGCATCGTTTGCAAGGCGCGATGATGCAATTTCCGGAAGCTCAGTTTCAATTTTTTGAAATGCCGGCAATTCCTGGACTTGGCATGGCTAATGGTTTGGATATACGTTTGCAATCTCGGCAAACAATAGACTATCAAAAACTTGATGCGGTTTTGCAAAGTTTCCTGGCAAAAATCAACCAATTGCCTCAGGTAGCTTATGCTTACAGCACATTTAATGCTAAAACGCCGAATATCTTTCTTGATATAAATCGCGAAAAAGCCGAAAGTATGAAGGTTTCTATGGGTAACATTTTTTCAACTTTGGAAACATATCTCGGCTCAGCATATATCAATGATATAAATTTGGGCACACAGGTTAATAAGGTTATGATGCAATCAGATTGGAAATATCGTGATAACATTGATAACATTAACGAATTATATGTTCAAAACAATTTGGGACGTATGGTTCCGATGCGTGGTCTTGTTGATTTACATAAGGTTTTAGCCCCGCGTGTGGTAGAACGCTATAATCAATATCCGGCGGCTGCGGTAACGGCGGTGCAAAAACCGGGAAGTTCTACCGGTCAAGCGATGAAAGCTGTGGAAAATCTCATTAAAAGTTTACCTAAAGGTTTTAATATTGAATGGTCAACGATGAGTTATCAAGAAAAACACACTTCCGGACAAATTGGCTTTTTATTGCTGTTATCATTGACTTTTGCATATTTGTTCTTGGTAGCACAATACGAAAGTTTCATTATTCCGGTGCCGGTTATTATGTCTTTAACCGTGGCGGTCAGTGGTGCTATGTTGGGACTTTTCTTTAGCGGAGAGGCATTGAGTATTTATGCGCAACTCGGTATCATTCTATTAGTCGGTATGGCTAGTAAAAACGCAATTTTGATTGTGGAATTTGCCAAAGATGAACGTGAAAAAGGAGCAACCATTGTTAATGCGGCTGTTCGCGGCTTAAATGAAAGATTCCGTGCCGTTTTGATGACAGCATCGGCATTTGTGTTGGGTGTGTTCCCGATGATTATTGCAACAGGTGCCGCGGCTGCCAGCCGTAAAGCCATCGGTATTCCTGTATTCTGGGGAATGCTTATCGGAACATTGGGCGGATTGTTTGTTATCCCTATGTTTTATACCTGGGTGCAGGAAAAAAGCGAACGCTTTGCTAAATGGCGCAGAAAGAAGTAAAATTAGATAATTTAATGAAAAGTGCCCTTGCTAACAACTTGAGGCACTTTTTGTTATCTCTACCCAACGGAAAGCCTCGCCCCACCGAATTTCCGTAAGCTTTCTTATAATTAACTTCGTAATCCTGAGCAAGCCCATTCTTTCACAAAAAGTAACTTGCGTGTCAGTTGAAGTTAGTATGATTTGCAATATTCCAGACGTTCTCATCAATATGTGATGTAAAAGTGTTAGAATATATGCATATTTCAGGGCTTGCGGGTGTGCTGCCATTGGCAGTCTTGAACACATCCGTAAGTCTTTTTTTATGCTGAATCCCGCTTGTGATATGTCCACGGCGGGAAGATTTTAGAGCCTACGAACAACAGACATATTGTTACAGCTTCAAAATCTGTTCCGGCACTGGCGATATATCCACCACCCGGTATCCTTGAAAGTTACGAATTACAGATATATTGTAACGCTTTCAAGAACTAAAAGCAGCCAATTGGCGATATATCCACCAACGGCAATCTTTGAATACTTATGACGGGTAGATATATTACCAGCGCGTATTCAAGAGATAGTTACGACTTATAAGTCAGTCGGGCGAGTGGAATGCCTACCTTCCAAAACCCAGATGACTAGCGATATGGTGTAGGCCCCTCACTAATCTTATTTTTGCTTATAAACTATATCAAAATCTAATGATATTCCAGCTGGGCGCCAACCAACGTCGGTACAGAATAACTCTGTCGGCAGTATAGCGATTCTCTGACCTATAAAATATCATTTAAGCTTATAAGCTATAAACAGGCTACCAGTGACGGGATGTTGGACTCACGTGATGTCGCTTTCCCAGCTAAACAGCCTGCCTAAATATAATGTAGCAAAATAAAAATCCTTGTCAATCCCGTATTTTGTTAGCATTGCCACAATCTGACATTATCTTTACCCTTTTTAAATATCGTTGGTTTAGAATAGCTCAAAAATGGAGATTTGATATGTTTTATCAGAAAACGCAAAAGTTATTAGAGATGTCGCTGTGGATGCAAAATGCCGAAAATGGCGTGTCCATTGCCGATATTATGCAGAAGTTCAATGTTTCCAAGCGCACCGCCATTCGTATGAAGGATATGGTTAAGGAGCAGTTTCCGCAGATTAAAGAGATTAACGGACCGCACAACACCAAACGTTGGTACATTCCGCAAGGTTCGCTCGGGCAATATGTCGGCTTTTCTTTAACGGAAATCAATGCGTTGCAAAATGCTATCAAGCTCATGAAAACCAAAATGCCCGAAGATGTTGATGCGCTTGAAACTATTATGCATAAAATCAAAGCCTCTATGAGTAGCGAAGCCCTAAACCGTATTGAACCTGATGCCGAGGCTTTGCTTGAAGCTGAAGGTTATGCTTTGCGTGCCGGGCCAAGAATCAAAGTCAATCCTAAATTTATGCAAAAGCTACGTAATGCCGTGATTGCTTGCAAAATCATCAAAATCAAGTATCAAT
This sequence comes from uncultured Alphaproteobacteria bacterium, assembly GCA_947167235.1. Lineage (GTDB taxonomy): Bacteria > Pseudomonadota > Alphaproteobacteria > RF32 > CAG-239 > RUG410. The sequence goes on along the minus strand of CAMVHF010000079.1, from coordinate 4,038 downwards.
CAAAGACCAAAAATGAATGGCGCACCGTGCATCCGTATGGCTTTCTTTACGGCAACAAGCATTATTTGATTGCGTGGCATACCAAGAAAAAGGCTATGTGCCACTTTGATTTGAACAACATTGAGGATATTCAAGTGCTGGATGAGTATTTCACTCGCAATCCGGAGTTTTCGCTCGAAGAGTTCAGCAGGCAATCATTTGGCGTGTATCAGGAAGAGCCATTTGATGTGGAATGGAAGTTTGATAAGGAAGTTGCCAAAGAAGCAGCCAAATACATTTTCCACCCAACTCAAGAAATGATTGAAAATCCCGATGGCACGCTAACGATTAAATTCCGTGCAGGTGGCGCAAGAGAGATGGATTGGCACCTTTATACTTGGGGAAAGCACGTTAAGGTTATCAAACCCAAGGACTTTAATAAGCGCAAGGTTTGGAAGGGATAAAAATGTGGATTAGTAAAGAAAAATACGAAGATATCGAACGACGTGTACAGGCGCTTAATGCCGAATTGCAACGCTTGTATAAACTGACTTTTCTTGTAAGCATCGAAACCGACGGCGAGGATATGACTTTTACCTTTTGCCGCGAAGATAAGCTGATTAAAGTTAAAGCCAAACGCGTACCTATTGACAGCGAAGACTTCCCTAACCTTTTGCAATACGTCGATGAAGAATAAACCCGACGTGTTTCTGTGGCGAGAGTTTTCTTCGATATTTATTCAGTTACAATGCAAACAAGCAAAACATCATTTTCTGTTTTACTTTTGCATAAAAATACCCTACACTGTGCAAGAAATCTTTAGATAAAGGGATACAAAATGTATAAATATTTAATTACTTTGGCGGCTTTATGCTTTGCTTTTGATGCTTCAGCCGCAACTTCGGAAATCTTAAAAAAATCACAAAATTCTTGGAATGATACGCCTATTAAGCAAATGAATTTGACTGAACCGGAAGTAACCGTTGTCCGCATTCAAATTCCTAAGGGCGAGAAATTGCCTTTGCACCAACATCCTATTTTGAATGTCGGCTATCTGACTAAAGGTGAGTTAACCGTTCATACTCAAAAAGACGAAGTTTTGGTTTTAAAAGCCGGCGATCCGATTATTGAGGTTATTGATACCTGGCATTACGGCGAAAGTACCGGTGACGAAGATGCCGAAATCGTTGTTGTTTATGTTGGCAACAAAGGTGATACTTTTACCGAAACCAAAGAATAAATCGTATATTTGCTTTCGGCTTTTTCAAGCGGCAGCATTGGCTTGGTTTTGTGCCGGCTGTATTGCACGGTTATTTCTTTGCATCGGAAACATTTATTATTAATATTTTTGGTGTTTTTTGTTGAAAAATTTTATTAATATGCTTATAACTTGATAAAGTTATATCATTAATGAAAGGTATCAAAATGGATAAAAAAATTATATTATCTTTGGGTGTTGCCGCTGTTTTTTGTGCCGGCATCGGTATCGGCTGCATGGTTAAATGCTGCGGCAATAAAATGGCGGTTGTTGATGTAAATGCTATTGTCGGCAAATCTGCCCAAGTTCAAGTATTGAAAAACGATTTGGCTGCCAAAAATCAAGAATTAACTCAATGGCTACAAAATGCTCAAAATGAAGTACAATCCGAAAAAAATAAAGAAAAACAAGAAACTTTGTTAAAACAATATAATGCCGAATTTGTACAAAAGCGAGATGAGCTTTCTAAAGATTATAATGAAAAATTACAAGCTGTTGACAAGAGTATCAATGAAACCATCGTCAATACGGCTAAAGAAAAAGGATATAAATCTGTTATTTCTAAAGGTGCCGTTCTTTACGGCGGTGATGATATCACAGAAGAAGTTATCAAAAACATTAAATAAGTTTTTTTTATTAAACGTAAAACACCGCCGGCTCAAACCTGCGGTGTTTTTTAGTTACAAAAAAGAGGAGAAAAAATCCCCTCTTCTTTTATTTTTGATAAATCCGTCCGCTTACTTTTTTAACTCAGACGTACAATGCGGACAGCGTGTTGCTTCTAATGCAATTTCGGAACAGCAATACGGACATTTTTTTGTTGTCGGAGCAGCTGCAGCTTCAGCATCTGCTTCTTCTTTAATCATTTTAGCCTGCAAAGTATTAACCGCTTTAATCAAAATAAATACGGCAAAGGCCACAATGATAAAGCTGATAACGGTATTTAAGAAAGCACCGTATTTAATGGCAACTTCTTCAGCTTCGGCAGATTTTTGCACCAAAACCAATTTCAAATCCGAAAAATCAACGTTGCCTAAAACCCATCCGATCGGCGGCATGATAACATCTTCAACCAAAGAGCTGACAATTTTACCGAAAGCGGCACCGATGATGATACCGACGGCCATATCCATAACATTGCCGCGCATGGCAAATTTTTTGAATTCATTAAAAAAGTTTTTCATTATTAAAGTTCCTTTCTATTGATAAATTGGAAAATCACGGCACAAAGCCACAATTTTTTCTTTTGTTTTGGCAATCACCTCGTCGGCATTGCCTTGAGCCAACGCATCAACCACATCCCCGATGCAGTTGCCGATAAGCTCGAATTCTTTTTCCTTAAATCCGCGAGTTGTGCCGGCCGGTGTTCCCAAACGAACACCGGAGGTTATCTTTGGCGGCTGCGGATCAAACGGAATGGCATTTTTATTGCAGGTAATGTGCGCCTTTTCCAAAGCGGTGGTAACCACATCACCGGTCAAATTCTTCGGACGTAAGTCGACAAGTACCAAATGGGTATCGGTGCCGCCGGAAACCAAAGCTAAACCGCGTTTGATTAAAGTTTCGCCTAAAACTTTGGCGTTTTTCTTCACCTGTTTGGCATATTCCTTAAATGACGGCGTTAAATCTTCGGCAAAACAAACAGCTTTACCGGCAATAACGTGCTCAAGCGGTCCGCCCTGCGAACCCGGAAAGACGGCTGAATTTACTTTTTTATAAATAGCTTCGTTATTGGTTAAAATCATCCCGCCGCGCGGTCCGCGTAATGTTTTATGGGTTGTGGTTGTCACAACATCGGCCCATTCGAGCGGATTTGGATGCTCACCACCGGCAACCAGACCGGCAAAATGCGCCATATCAACCATTAAATAAGCCCCTACTTTATCGGCAATTTTACGAAAACGGGCAAAATCTATCACACGCGGATATGCCGAACCGCCGGCCACAATCAATTTCGGTTTAAATTCATCTGCCAATTTTTCAACCTGTTCATAGTCGATTAATCCGCTGTCTTTGCAAACACCGTACTGAACGGCTTTGAATACTTTGCCGCTCATCGAAACTTTGGCACCATGTGTCAAGTGTCCGCCGGCATCGAGTGACATACCCATAATGGTATCTCCCGGCTGAACCAGAGCCATATAAACCGCCATATTAGCTTGAGAACCGGAGTGCGGTTGAACGTTGACAAACTTAGCATTGAACAATTTTTTGGCACGTTCTTGAGCCAATACTTCGATTTCATCAATAAACTCGCAACCGCAATAATAACGATGCGCCGGATATCCTTCGGCATATTTATTGGTTAAAATCGACCCCTGTGCTTCCATAACGGCACGCGAGACAATATTTTCGGAGGCGATAAGTTCGACTTGGTCCTGCTGACGTTTTAATTCTTTTTGAATTATGTCATAAATAGCCGAATCTTCGGTTTGCAAATTCTGTTCAAAATCCATATTTTACTCCATAGTTTCGAGTTTATCTAAGCGACGTTGATGTCTATCCCCTTCATACGTCGAATTAAGAAAAGTATCAATATATTTAATAACATCATTCACAGCCATTGTGCGTCCGCCGAAAACAATGATATTGGCGTTATTATGTTGTTTTGCAAGTCGAGCAGCATCTTCGGAATATATAAGTGCGGCGCGAATTCCTTTGCAACGGTTGGCGGCAATCGAAATTCCGATTCCGGTTCCGCAAATCAGAATCCCGAGTTCAGCCTTATTATGGCGCAGAGTCTCGACCATTTTACGAGCGATATCCGGATAATCAACCGATTCTGTTGAAAATGTCCCCAA
>CAMVHF010000078.1 GCA_947167235.1 uncultured Alphaproteobacteria bacterium | reverse complement strand
AACACGGTAAAACCGAATCGGAAACATCGTTTTGGATTAATTTGGTTGCATTTATGTTATGCTTTGGAATTTTGGTGCTATTCAGAATCGCGGGCATAGAGGTTACACCGTATATGTTTTTGTTTATGGCCGCCTTTTTGACGATTTCAATCGTTTGTCTGGAACTCATCTTTTATCCTGAAACAGCAGTTTACGATAAGTGGCAATTTTGTCGTAAAGTTGATTGGAAACGTGTCGGCTATAAAGAGGTCACTCTTTTGGTAACACTTGCCTGTATAGGATTTTTTTATTGGCTGTTACCGATGTACGATTTTAATGATTTTAAAAATAAATATTTTCCGTTTTTAAAAATTTTAGTGCCGATTTTACTGCTTGGCAGTGTGCCGTATTTTGCTTTTATGGATAAAATAGATCCCAAGCCTGATGATGAATATTATAAAATCGGTTATGCAATTATCCATCGGCAGAAGATGTTGACCAAATTTGAGTTTGGAAATTATGTTCGTATTTGGCTCGTTAAAGCATTTTGGTTCGGTTTGATGTACTGTTATATGATGGGAAAATTGAATTGGCTGTCAAGCTTTGATTTCGATTATTTTAAGAAAAAACCGATGGAGTGGTTTTGGGCTGCCAATACAATATGCTTTTTTATTGATTTAGCCTATGCTTCTGTAGGCTATATGATGAATTTCAAATTTTTGAATACCCAGACCAGAACTGCCGAACCGACATTCTTGGGGTGGTTTGTGGCGATTATGTGTTACTGGCCGTTTTGGGGCGTGTTATTTTACAAATTCTTCTTTCAGTATGATAAAATCGGCTGGCTTTCAATTTTTGAAGTTCAGAGCTTTGGTTGGTGGTTGTGGTTTGTTATGATTATCGGATTGGAATTTTTATATTCGATGGCAACGGTAGCTGCCGGAATTCGTTTTTCAAATCTGACCTACCGCGGTTTGTGGAATACCGGTCCGTACAAATATACCAAACATCCGGCGTATGTGTTTAAAAATATCAGTTGGTGGTTGATTTCTATGCCGTTTATGGCTCAAACGCCGGCAATGGCCGTGAAGTTAAGCTTTTTGCTGTTCGGGGTAAATATTATTTATTACCTCAGAGCCAAAGCCGAAGAACGTCATTTGTCACACTATCCGGAATATGTGGCGTATGCTTTGGAAATGAATGATAAAAGCATTTTCAGATGGGTGGCAAAAATATTGCCGTTTTTGAAATATAAGCCGCTGTCCAGAAAAGAAAGACTGTTTTAAGCAAAAAAATATTTAATTAGGTGTAAATTTTACTTGAAATTCGAAATTAAAGATGATATATTCTTTTTTGTCTAATTCAATAATTTACATTATTAAATACATATCTATTTTACTTTATGACAAATTCAAATGAATTGAATCACGATTTCTGTGCTAAATTCCGTGCAGAGATTAAGAACCAGGGACTAGTTGCGGTTATCAGCGAATTGCTCGTTTCATCTTCGGAGAAGGTCGCACTCAAAAAGAAGTATCTCGCCCGCGAATGCAAAAAGAATGCTTTTGCCGGCAAGTTTACGGAAGCGTGTGCCGTCCTTGTTGAAAGAGATCGCCGTATGAGCTTCCCTGTATCATCACTTAAGCAGGAGATTATCGGACAACGACCATAATCGTGCTGTTGAATTTCTTTTTACGTTCAAAACTGTCGGGGGCTACGTCCAGAAAACCCGACAGTTTCTTTTTTTAAAACTCGTCTAATGGGTAACTGCTTGTAAATTTTTCGCTTGTGTACCCCTTATGTACACGGCGCTCAAAAATCACGGCGCATTTTCCGCGTCATCTGAGGTTTATCACCGTCGTGCCGGTAGCAAATTGCGCTTGTGTACTTTCATTGTATACGGCACTCAAAAATCATAGCGCATTCCCCGCACTATTCGAGGTTTGCAAGCGCCGTGCCGGTTGCCGAATTTTTCAGCTTAATTTCTGTTGTACAAAGAGCAAAAAAAATCCCCATCCGAGCGGATAGGGATTCTTTATAAAATATCAAAATCTTAAGCGACTTTTGCGTCGTAGGTTACGGTAACGCCGTCGATTTCGCCTTCAGTGCCGGCAGAGCAGTTAGGGAATACCTTAACCGCCAAAACTTGCTCGGCAATGTATTTTTCGTTTTCGGATAAAGCTTTTGCCAATTCCGAATCGCTGGTCTGATAGCTCAGTTCAATGCGGTCGGAAATATTGAAGTCTTTATCTTTACGAAGTGTTTGAATCATACGGACAAAGTCACGAGCCATACCTTCGCGTTTAAGCTCATCGGTTACGTTGGTATCAAGCATTAAAACAGCTTTGTTGCTGTCAAAGGCCTGACCGGCAACGCCGTCCTTCATATCCAAACGAACTTCAAACAAATCGGTTGTCAAAGTTTGACCGCCGATGGATAATGTACCGTCATCGTTTAAAGTCCAGTTACCTTGCTTATAAGCGGCCATGACGGCACCCATATCTTTACCTAAAGTCTTGCCTAACAACGGGGTATACAGATAAACGTTTTTGGTTGCATAATTGGCCAGATTGTTGTCGAACTTAACCTCTTTGACGTTTAGCTCATCTTTGACAATGTCCTGATATTCCGGAGATAAGGTCGAGCCAATAATCGTTAAGCTTGAAAGCGGTAAGCGGTTACGCAAGTTCTTTTCTTCGCGGATGAATTTGCCGGTTGAGCATAAATCTTGAACAAAATCCATATCCTTCATCAATTTCTCATCGGCGCTTATGTTATCCAATGTCGGATAATCGCATAAGTGAACCGATTCTTCGCCGGTTAAATTCTTATACATATATTCGCAAATAAACGGCATTAACGGTGCGGTAATTTTAGCAACGTTAACCAGAACCGTGTATAAAGTATCAAATGCTTGTGAATCGCCTTTCCAGAAACGTTCACGCGTACGACGAATGTACCAGTTGTTCAAAATTTCCATAAAGTTGGAGGTTTCGACACAAGCTTCGGATACATCATAAGTTTCCAAACCATGTTTAACTTTTTGCGCTAACAATTTCAGCTTGGATAAAATGTAGTTATCCATCGCCTCGCTTGAAGATGAAATCTCTTTAGCCTTATAATCTTCGGCATTGGCATACAAGGTGAAGAAGTAGAAAGCATTCCACAGCGGAATCATAGCCGCACGCGAAGCTTTGGCGATTTCTTTGCCCTCTTTATCGACGGCAACGTTGCCGCCTTTTAATACCGGCGAAGATACCAAGAACCAACGTAAAGCCTCAGAACCGACGGTTTCCAAAATTTCATTCGGATCCGGATAGTTCTTTAAGCGTTTCGACAGTTTTTGACCGCCTTCGGCCATCAGTAAGCCGGTACAAATACAGTTTTTGAATGCCGGACGATTATGCAAAGCCGTCGATAAAACCATCAAAGTGTAGAACCAACCGCGGGTTTGATCCATAGCTTCAACAATGAAATCTGCTGGGAAGTGATTTTCAAACCATTCTTTATTTTCAAACGGGTAATGGATTTGCGCATACGGCATCGAGCCGGATTCAAACCAGCAGTCAAATACGTCACTGACGCGGCGCATCATGGTCTTGCCTGACGGATCATCCGGGTTAGGGTAAACGACGTCATCAATATACGGCTTGTGTAAATTATCAACCGTAAAGCCGGTTTTCTCTTTGATTTCGGCAGTCGAACCGAATACATCTACGCGCGGGAACTTCGGATTATCCGATTCCCAAACCGGAATCGGTGTTCCCCAGAAACGGTTACGCGAAATAGACCAATCACGAGCACCCTCTAACCATTTACCGAAACGGCCGTCCTTGATGTGTCCCGGAATCCAGTTAATTTGTTGGTTATTTTTAACCATTTCGTCACGGAAATCGGTGACGCGGACAAACCAAGAACTCATTGCTTTATAAATCAGCGGGGTATCGGTACGCCAGCAATACGGATAAGTGTGGGTATATTGCTCTTTTTTAACCAAAAGGCCGTTTTGTTTTAGCCATTGCATAATCGGTTCGTTGGTATCAAATACCTGTTGACCTTCGTAGTCTGAAACTTCGGCGGTAAATTTGCCGGCTTCGTCAACCGGACAAACAACCGGGAAATTTTCATCATAGGCACGGCAGACTTCAAAGTCGTCCTGACCGAAACCCGGAGCAATATGAACAACACCGGTACCGTCTTCGGTAGAAACAAATTCACCGGATAAAACTTTGAATGCGCCTTTTTCTTTCAAATGTGCAAAGTAAGGGAACATCGGTTCATAGCTCATGCCGACCAATTCGGAACCCTTTAATTCACCGACCTGGGTAGCTTGTTCAAGTTGCTTTTTATAGCTGCCCAAACGTGCTTTGGCGATAATGTATTGCTGACCGTCTTCTTCCATAACCACATAATCAATGTCTTTACCGACGGCAAGCATCAGGTTTGACGGCAAGGTCCACGGGGTAGTTGTCCATACCAAAATCTTTTGACCGTTTTCTAATTTGAACATAACCGTGATGGCATTGTCGGTTTTATCACGATAGCCCAAGTTAACTTCAAAGTTGGAAAGCGGTGTTTCGGCTGCCCAAGAATACGGTAATACGCGATAATCTTCATATACCAAACCTTTGTCGTACAGAGCTTTGAAATTATGGATAACCGATTCCATAAACGATAAATTCATGGTTTTATAGTCGTTATTAAAGTCAACCCAACGGCCGATACGCTTAAACATATCTACCCAAATACCGGAGTATTTTAATACATCGGAGCGGCAGAAGTCGTTGAATTTTTCAACACCGTAGGCTTCGATTTGCTTGCGGCCTGAAACGCCGAGTTGCTTTTCGGCAGACATTTCGGCCGGCAAACCGTGACAGTCCCAACCCAAACGGCGTTCGACTTTTTTGCCGTTCATGGTTTGGAAACGGGCAACCACGTCTTTAACATAACTGACCATAATGTGACCGTAGTGCGGTGTACCGTTGGCAAACGGCGGACCGTCGTAAAATACAAACTCGGCGGCACCGTCACGATTGTGAACGGATTTTTCAAATGTATTGTCTTGTTCCCAAAACTTAAGAACTTCTTTTTCAAGTTCGACAAAGTCAGGCTTTGCCTTAACTTCAGCATAGTATTTCGTCATATTCTTATACCTTAAAATTGCTAAATATTATTATGAAATGATTTAATCAAAAAGAAACTGTATGTATATAAAGATGCCGCAATCCCCTAAGGGATAATATTAATTATGGAATGTATGTAAAACCGCTTCATCTTTTTTTCTCTGTTATTCAAAACTTCTTGCAATTTATACCATCTTTTACAAAACGTCAATAGGCATTTCCTGGATTTTGATAAGGAATTTTACGGTTTTGCAAGGCTTTGAAAAAAACTTGAAAAATTTTTTGCATCGCATACAATAAAGCAAAGCAATAATATAGGAGTTACAGTATGTCTATCCTTGTTTCCATTCTTGCTGCCGTTGCCGTACCGCATCCGCCGCTTATTTTTCCGGAAGTCGGACACGGGCGCGAACAACAAATCGAAAAAACAATAGAATCTTATCGGCACGCCATGAAGTTTTTAGCTTCTTATAAGCCGGATACGGTTATTTTGGTCAGCCCGCATACCGAGGTGTATGCCGATTATTTCCATGTTTCCGGCGGGTTCGGCTCGGAAGGCAATTTTGCCGCTTTCGGTGCGCCGCAAGTTAAAGTGCGCGTTGAGTATGATCACGAATTTGTAACGGCATTGGAATTGGCCTGCAGCTCGCAAAATTTTGCCTGCGGGACCAAAGGTGAGCGCGATCCGGCGCTTGACCACGGTTCGCTTATTCCGCTAAAATTTTTGAATGAAGTATGGACCGACTATAAAGTTGTGCGTATCGGTATATCCGGTTTGTCACTGTCGCAACACTATAAACTCGGGCAGATTATCCGTTCCGTTGCCGAAGATTTGGGACGGCGTACGGTATTTATTGCCAGCGGTGATTTGTCGCACAAACTGCTTGATGACGGACCGTACGGGTTTGCACCGGAGGGACCGGTTTTTGATGCGCGGATTACAAAAGATTTGGATCAAGGTGATTTCGGCGATTTACTGGAGTTTGAACCGCAATTTTGCGATGCTGCCGGTGAATGCGGGCATCGCTCGTTTGTAATGATGGCTGGTGCGCTTGACGGTAAGGCGGTCGAAAGCAAGCTTTTATCCTATGAAGGACCGTTCGGTGTCGGTTATGGTGTGGCGGAATTTGCCGTCAAAGGCGAAGATGAAAATCGTCGTTTCGGAGAGAGTTATGCCGAAAAGAAAAAACAAAAAATAGCGGCATTGCGAGAGAAAGAAGATGGGTTTGTATCATTTGCCCGTCGTTGTGTCGAAGCCTTTGTTAAAACCGGCAAAAAACTTGAGTTTCCTGATGATTTGCCGGAAGAACTTTTAAATAACAAAGCCGGCGCTTTCGTTACACTTAAAATAAATGGTGTGTTGCGCGGTTGTATCGGTACCATTGAACCGGTGCGCGAAAATCTTGCGCGTGAAATATGGCATAATGCGGTTTCGGCATGTTCCGAAGATCCGCGTTTTAAGCCGGTACGTCCGGATGAGTTGGACGATATTGTTTACAGTGTTGATGTATTGACACCGGCGCGTCCGGTGACGGATATAACGTCGCTTAATCCGAAAGTTGACGGAATTATCGTGCAAAACGGCAATCGGCGCGGTTTGTTGTTGCCGGATTTGGATGGAATAGATACCGTAGAACAGCAAATTGCCATTGCGCGCCAGAAAGCCGGAATTGCTCCGAGTGAACCGGTGAATATGTTCAGTTTTCAGGTCGAAAGGCATCACTGATGAGCAATTGTCCGATTTGTCCGCGCCGATGCAATTTGGCCGAAGGTCAAATCGGTTTTTGTCGGGCGCGGCAGTGCCTGAATAATAAAATTGTACCGATTAATTACGGTAAATTTACTTCACTTGCTTTGGACCCGATCGAAAAAAAGCCGTTGTATCATTTTTATCCGCGGCATTATATTTTATCGATAGGCAGTTTCGGGTGCAATTTGCGTTGCCCCTTCTGCCAGAATTATGAGATTTCGATGGCCGGTCAAAATGATGTCGGATATAATAACATCACACCGGAACAATTAACTGATCTGGCGGTAAAATTATCCGCCGAGCCTCAAGGTAATTTGGGTGTGGCGTTTACCTATAACGAGCCGCTTATCAGCTACGAATT
>CAMVHF010000077.1 GCA_947167235.1 uncultured Alphaproteobacteria bacterium | reverse complement strand
TCAACCAAAATTCCTTCGATATAGATTGTATCTCCCGGTAAAATCGTATGCAATGCTTTATCAATGTTGTTATTGGCGGGAATAGGGTGATAGTTGTTAAATTCCTCTGCCCGAATATACGGATTGCAAGCGTTATATTTTTTTACGTTTTCTCGATATTTGTCTTCTGTCATCCAACCGCTGAAAAAAGATGTTCTGTATTTAACGCCTTTGCAGCGGGGACCGCCGCTTCGTTCTTCATGAAAAAAGTCAAATAAATTGTATATTTCCGGCTTAGCCATATTGTTGATGACAATTATCAAATCAAGCGGAACAATATTGATATAATCTTCTTGTGATTGTTTGCGGTAAAAACGGTTCCAAAATCCGTCATAGGTATCGACATAGCCGACTTTGCCCGTGACGGAATACTTGGTTCTCGGCTTAAACTGATACAGTTTACCATGCCTTTCAAGTGTAATAAGCGAAGCATTATTCGGTAAATCCTGAAAGCTGTCTGCCGAAGATATTGCCAGCGGCGTACCATCATATTTGCCGTACATTGACGGATAAATAAGCCTTTTCCAGTATTGCGGATACCATAAACCCAAGATTAAAACAGACAGTCCGAACTTTATCAGATAGCCTTTTATTCTATCTTTTTTCTGTTTGCGCTTTTCAAGACGATCTTGACTTTGCGCCAGTTGTTCGTCCCAGACTTTATTCATACATTACAGTTTTTCCAAGGCTTGGTTAATGCGGTTCAGCGTTTCTTCTTTACCTAAAATCACGGCCAGTTCGGTTGCACCGCCCGGAGTGGTTTCTTTACCCGATAAAGCAATCCGAACCGGATATAAAATTTGACCGTTTTTCAATTCGTTAGTTGCAGCACATTCTTTTAACACATTAAATAAATTTTCATTCGTCCAATCGGTAACGTTTTGTAAAACAGGTACAACCAAGGCTAATGAATGTTTGGCAATTTCCGGATTGGTTTTCATCTTCTTGTTTTCATACAAAGACAGCGGATAATCCGGAATTTGCTGCAAAAAGTCAATTTCCTGCGGAATTTGCGCCAATGTTTCGATACGCGGTTGTAAAACAGCGCTTAATGCTTTGAAATTAAGCGGTTTTGTAATATCTTTATAGTACGGCTCAGCTAATTTATGAAATTCCTCGGCCGAGAGATTGCGGATATAACAGCCGTTCATCCAAGTCAGTTTGGTAATATCGAAAATAGCCGGAGATTTATTTAATCTTTCACTTGAAAAACATTTTTCAAGTTCTTGAAGTGAAAAGATTTCTCTTTCATCTCCCGGGTTCCAGCCTAATAAAGCGATATAATTTAAAATTGCTTCCGGCAGATAGCCTTTGGCAACCAAATCCTGGAACGAGGCATCACCGTTACGTTTACTGAGCTTATGCTGAGAGTCTTTCATTACCGGCGGAACATGCACATAAACCGGCGGTGTCCAGCCGAATGCTTCATAAATCAGGTTATATTTCGGCGTGGACGAGATATATTCATTACCGCGGACAACGTGCGATATTTCCATTAAATGGTCATCAACCACATTGGCAAAGTTATAGGTCGGCAGACCATCGCTTTTTAACAAAACACCTTCATCAAGCTCATCATAATCGATTTCGATATCGCCGTAGACAACATCATGAAAGATAGAAGTACCTTTTTTATTGATGTTTTGACGTACGACAAACGGTTCACCGGCGGCAATACGTTTTTTTGCTTCGTCCAATGGAATTAATTTGCACGGATCTTTGAATTTGCTATGTGCCTCAACCGGCTCTTCATCGTCCGATGTTTCAGCTTCTTCTTTTTGCTTACAGAAACAGTAGTGTGCACCGCCGAGTTCGACTAACTTATGCGCATATTCGGCGTAAATAGAACGGCGTTCGGACTGAACGTACGGTCCGTAATTACCGCCGATATCCGGTCCTTCATCCCAATTCATTCCGACGCGTTTTAATGTTTTATAAATGATGTCGGTTGCACCTTCGACATAGCGTTTTTGGTCGGTATCTTCGATACGCAATATAAAATCGCCGCCGTTTGCTTTGGCAATCAGGTATTCGTACAAAGCCGTTCTGAGGTTGCCGATGTGCATATAGCCGGTCGGGCTTGGAGCAAATCTTGTTCGTGCTTTCATTTTTCGTCCTTATAAGTTACAAAATTATCGATTTATACAGCATAATCCAAAAAATGCGGAATGCAAGCGTTTTATGCGTGTTTCGCACTTATTAATTGACACATGGCGCCGACCATATTTTGAGCGCCCTGACAAACATCGAGCATATTGGTGGCAAGCATATAAGCCGGTGTTGAGCAAACCAGATTATCTTTATCGATACAAACATCGGTTACCCCGACTTCTTCATGAACAGCCCCGAGTGTTTCGATTTTTTCGGCCATACTGCCGCCGGCGCCTAAAGTAAAGTGTACCTTTTTATCGGCCAAAACCACCGCAATCAAAGCCGGAGCAATACACATGGCACCGATAACCACTTTATGTTCGTGGCATTGTCTGATAACCGAGCGAATACTGGTGTTGACGGTGCAATTGATACCTTTTTCGGCAAAGTCGCACCAGTTGGTTACGGCCCCCAAACCGCCCGGAAAGATAATACCGTCAAAATCTTTGGGATTAAATTTTTCCAAGTCCAGAATATTGCCGCGGGCAATGCGTGCCGCTTCGACCATAACGTTACGCTTTTCGTGCATAGGCTGATTGTTTAGATGATTAACAACGGCCGCCTGTTCGATATCCGGCGCAAAGCATTGATAAGTGCATTTCATATTTTCCAAACTCAGTAAAGCACAAACCGCTTCATGAATTTCCGAACCGTCGGCGCGTCCGCAACCCGATAAAACTACGGCAAAATGTGGCTTTTTATTCATTATATCCTCCAAATTTAAATATTTCTGTTGCTATTTATGGTATATCTGACATATAATACTGTCAATTTGATTTTTTTAGTTAAGGACGGATTTTTATGGAAATTAATTTAAGTAAATTGGCAAACGGACTGCGTGTTGCAACGGTCGAACGCCCGCAGACCGAAACGGTATCGCTGGGGATTTGGGTTAATACCGGCAGTTCTTGTGAATATAAAGATATCAACGGTATTTCGCACTTTGTCGAACACATGGTGTTTAAGGGGACCAAAAGCCGTAATGCTTTACAGATTTCCGAAGATATTGAAAATGTCGGGGGGCAGACCAATGCTTATACGTCGCGTGAATTTACGGTATTTTATGCCAAAATGCTCAAAAATGATATTGAATTGGCAACGGATGTGTTATCCGAACTGGTGATGTCACCGAGTTTTGATGCTGCCGAAATGGCTAAAGAAAAAGAAGTGGTCGTGCAGGAAATAAAACAAACCAATGATGACCCGAGTGATATCGTTTTTGATTATTTTCAATCCACCGCTTTTGCCGATCAGGCACTGGGTATGAGTATTTTGGGACCGGCCGAAAAGGTACGCTCGTTTGATGCCGCTAAATTACGGGAATATATGCGTCATAATTATGCTGCCGAAAATATTATGGTGGTGGCGGTCGGCAACTTAAAGCATGATGATTTTGTAAAAATGGTCGAAGAACGGATGGCAACACTTAATCCTCATACAGATTTTGTGCGTGATCCTCAGATTTATACCGGCGGACAGTTTATCAAAACGCGTGATATTGAACAGGCACAGGTCTTGTTGGGCTTTAAGGGTATTAATTACGGACATCCGCTGTACTATCCGACCAGTATTTTATCTACATTGTTCGGCGGCAGTATGTCATCAAGGTTGTTCCAAGAAATCCGTGAAAAGCGCGGCTTGGTGTACAGTGTCTACAGTTTTACCAATACTTATACGCAAACCGGATTATTCGGTATTTATGCGGGGCTTAATCAGGAAGAAATCAAAAACTATGTGCCGGTTGTGGCCGATGAAGTTAAAAAAATCGTCAATGATTATGTCACCGATAAAGAATTAAATCGTGTTAAAGTTCAGCTTAAAGCCAGTATTTTGATGGCGCTGGAAAGCTCGTCATCGACGGCTGAAGTTGTGGCGCGCCAGCAGTTGGTGCATAATCGGTTTATTCCGGTAGATGAAATTGTCGAGAAAATCGAAAGTGTCGGCAAAGAAGATATCTTGCAGGCGGCACGGCAGATTTTCGGCGGTAAACCGACATATACACTGTTGGGCAATTTGGATAAATATCCGGATTACGAAGCCGTTGAAAAAATGTTTGCGATGTAAAATTGCGGTACTTGAACTTATATCGAATTTGAATCGACGGATAATAAACTCCGCAGTCGGTGATTTTAATTGTATTTTTACCTAATTAGGTTATAATATAAATACAAACAAAGAGGGGTAGGCTATGTCGCGTGCGGAAGATATATTTCAAAAACTCGTTTATTTCGGCGAAGATGCGCTCGATGAATTTATTCGTGAACGTCAGACCGAAGAGTTGTTTATGGATTTTAAACAGGCCTCATCAACCGGTAAACACGGTTGGTCCTTAAGTCCGGATGATCGGCGCAATTTAGCCAAATGTATTTCCGGTTTCGGTAATTCCGAAGGCGGTGTTATCGTCTGGGGAGTTGAATGTTCACGCGATATGGATGTCGGTGATGTGGCTAAAGCCAAAGTTAAAGTTAAAAACGTTCATCGCTTTATGAGCTGGGTGGAGAGTGCGATTTCCGGCTGTACCATTCCGAGCCACAATAAAGTGCGCAACCATATTATTGCCTGCGATAAAAACGGTGACGGTTATTTAGCCACTTATATTCCCCGTTCGGAGATAGCTCCTTTAATGACAACCATCGGCAGCCATATTTATATCCGTTCCGGTTCAAATAATGTGCCGGCGCCATATGCCGTGATTGCCGGTATGTTCGGGCGCCGTCCGCAACCGAATGTTGATCTGAAATTTGAAAATCGGACTATCGAAGTTTTGGATAATGATGAGGAGGATATTTTATATCCTAAAACCATTGATACGCCGCCGCAAAAGTATGTCAAAATTACTTTTGATATTTTGTGTGAAAATGACAGTAACGCCATAGCCCGCGAACTATATTTAAGTTGCACTACCGAAAATTCCGGCGGTGACTATAATCGTGTACGCTTTGTCGATTATAATATGATGGCGAACTATTTGGGTATCGAAAAACATTTGAATTTAATTACCAAACCGGAACTCAGATTACCGCCGCGCGGCGTTTTGAAATTCTGTAAAGTCGAACTGCTGTTTTCGGAATTTATTGAGGATGATTTGCTGATTAACGGGGTTATCGGTGCTGACAATGCCGCGCCGAAATCGTTTCGGATATTTGGGGCCAAAAATGCTTTACGTTCGTTTGTGGCAAAGGCTTTGCGTTTGGAAGATGCTGATGAATTGCTCTTAAATGAATTTTTTAATGATTTTGTGAAAGATGTACAATGACAACCAGAGTTGAAATTTTTACCGACGGCGCCTGTTCGGGTAATCCGGGCGTTGGCGGATGGGGCGCAATTTTGCGCTATAAAGATATCGAAAAAGAACTTTCCGGCGGTGAAGAAAATACCACCAATAACCGTATGGAACTTATGGCGGTTATTGAGGCTTTGTCGGCTTTGAAAAAAGAATGTAATATTTCGCTTTATACCGACAGTAAGTATGTTATGAGCGGTATTACCGAATGGCTGGCCAATTGGAAACAAAACGGTTGGCATACCGCAAATAAAAAGAAAGAAGTCAAAAATATCGATTTATGGCAAAAGCTCGATGAGCTGACACAAAAGCACGAAATCCGCTGGATATGGGTTAAAGGGCATAACGGACATCCCGAAAACGAGCGTTGCGATGCTTTGGCACGCGGCGAAGTCGAAAAAATCAAGGCTCAATAAGCATCGTTGTCGGTTTATTGATTAAAAAATTAAAATTTAGACGAAAAAATACTTTACAAATAAAACGAATCTTGTTAAACTGTAGACAATCAAATAATTATTAATTTAAAAAACTATAATCATGGAAACTTTTGTGCAGGTATGTGGCATGACAGAAGCTGTTTGTGCCCTTCTGTTTATGGCTGTCATCGGTATAGCCAGTGCCTTTGTAAGAAAAAAGGATATCGAAGACTTGGATAAGGATATACCCGAAACCAAGTAATAGACGCTGATTAATTCGGCTTTCTTAAAGCGAAGAAAACAGATGATATTGTAAGTATTTACAGTCTCTTCTGCTTTCTCCGCTTTTTTTTGTGTAAAAGTGACAGCTTGTATTATACAAACCATAATCTTTTATATATGATATCCCTGTAATTGAACTAATTATAGGAGATTAAGTAATGAAAAAGATTTGGGTTTTAACGGCTATTTTAATGCTTTCTGCTTGTAGCACACAGCGTTTTGATTTAGATGGACGTCATGCGACAATTCCGTCTTATGAAGGTACCAGTCACTTTATATTCTGGGGTATAGGACAAGAGAAAGACTATAATCCACGTGAGATTTGCGGCGCGAAAGGTATTAGTTCCATTGATACACATCATTCTTTCTTGGATGGCTTATTTGGTGCTATTACTTGGGGTATTTATGCACCGGAAAGTTATGCAATTTATTGTAAATAAGGATATGTGACTATGAAAAAGATTTTAACGGCAGTTGTTGTTTGTGCCGGTTTAAGCTTTGCAACTTCTGCATATGCTATTGATTCGACCGGCGGTTGTGGTTTAGGTTCTATGGCTTGGCGCGGTCAATCCGGTATTTTACCACAGTCTTTAGCTATCACAACTAATCATTGGGCTTCAAATACACTCGGTGTAACTTTCGGCACATCCGGTTGTGATCCGAATGGTCGTGTTACCGGCGGTACGGGCCGTATGATGCTTGCTTTCTTGCAAGATAATATGGAACAATTTGCTATGGATGCCTCTAAAGGTGAAGGCGAAACAATTACCACTTTAGCCGGTATTATGAATGTTGACAGCAAAAAATTGGGTAAAGAAATTCAACAGAATTTTGCTTATATTTTCCCGAATGATGACGTTGAAGTAGCGGATGTTACTTTGCGTGTGATGGAAATTGCCCAAGCCTAATGTGATAAACTCATCTGACGGGCGCTTACTTGTGATTTTTTCGTTTGTGTACCATTTTGTACACGGCTCTCAAAAATTACAGCGTAATCGCCTCGTCATCTGAGTTTATAGTGAGGGTGGTACGGTTGCTGGCAATTTTTCTCCTTGTGTACCATTTTGTACACGGCGTTAAAAAATTGCTTCGCATTTACCTCGCTATCCGAGTTTATGGTGAGCGGTGGTGTGGTTGCTGGCAATTTTTCTCCTTGTGTACCATTTTGTACACGGCTCTCAAAAATTACAGCGTAATCGCCTCGTCATCTGAGTTTATAGTGAGGGTGGTACGGTTGCTGGCAAT
>CAMVHF010000076.1 GCA_947167235.1 uncultured Alphaproteobacteria bacterium | reverse complement strand
GAGCCTTATAGGCGTATAAGAAGAACCGCCGGCTAAGCCGGCGGGTTCCTTTTTTCGTATCCCGTATCGGATACAGGCTACAGGAATTGAAATACGGCGGGTTAAAACCGGAAACAAAAAATATGCTGGTTAAAATGTTTAATTCGAAAGAATACCGGAATCCGATTTTTATCAAAGACGAACGCTTGCCGAGTGTCGGCACGATTTTGGTAAAAATCCATAACGGTGTGGAGCATCGCGTGCGCATTAAAGGTGCGTCGCAGATTGAATACAACGGCAAAATTTATAAGACACTGACGGCGGTGGCACGGGAAATTGCCGGTCGCCATTGTTCGGGTTACAGCTTTTTCGGACTGTCAGATAAGAGAGGTTAACATGAAAGAAGAAATCGTAAAAACCATTAAATGCGCCATTTATACGCGCAAATCAACGGACGAAGGACTGGAAAAAGAGTTTAACACCTTAGAAGCGCAACGCGAAGCAGGCTTAAATTACGTTAAGTCGCAGGTACATCAGGGTTGGGAGGCATTGGCCGAACACTATGACGACGGCGGATATTCCGGCGGCAATATGAACCGCCCGGCCCTCAAACGCTTGTTTGAAGATATCAAAGCCGGTAAAGTCGACATGATTGTGGTTTATAAAATAGACCGTTTAACCCGCTCGCTGACCGATTTTTCCAAAATGGTCGAGTTGTTCGACGAGTATAATGTGTCGTTTGTTTCGGTCACGCAAAACTTTAACACCTATGATTCGATGGGCAGGCTGACCTTAAATGTGTTGCTGTCGTTTGCGCAATTTGAGCGCGAAGTCAGCGGCGAGCGCATCCGCGATAAAATCTCGGCCTCGAAAAAGAAAGGCATGTGGATGGGCGGACCGTTGCCGCTCGGCTATGATTTGCAGGATAAAAAGCTGGTCATTAACCCTAAAGAAGCGGCGTTGGTGCGGCTGTTGTTTGAAAAATACACCGTGTGCAAATCGCCGCAATATCTGGCGGATTGGCTCAATTCCAACGGTTATCGCACCAAAAGCAAGGTTACCAAAAAAGGCAAAGTTGTCGGCGGCAAGCAGTTTGACCGCGCCCACTTGTACCGGATTTTGGATAACCGGATCTATTTGGGCAAAATCTTTTATAAGGGCGAGCTTTACGACGGACAGCACGAGGCGATTATCTCGCAAGCCCTATGGGATAAGGTGCATAAGCTGAAAGACAAGCCGGTTTCCGAAAAAGGACCAATTAACAAGACCTTTGAGTTCAAAACACTTAAAGGTCTTTTATTTTGCGGCTGTTGCGGCTATGCGATGGTGCCGACCAAGGCGGTTAAGCACAATAAGGAATATTACTATTACACGTCACTTAAGGCCATTCGCAAGAGTTACCGCTTTTGCGAGGTTAAATCGGTGCCGGCGTTGGCGCTTGAAAATTATGTGATGAACAAGCTCAAAACCCTGATTACCGACCCGCTTTTGGTGCATTCGCTCTCCAAAGAGGTGCTTAAACATGTGCCGAACAAAACCGAATACGATGTGGTTAAGGTGGTTCAGGGCAACAAGCTGATTAACTCTCTGAGTGCCGAAACGCGTCAGCAACTTTGCAATTTGGCCATCTCTCGGATTACGATTTGGCCGGATAAAATCAAAATCCAGCTCAAAAATTCAATGGATAAACTGGTGCAAAACAGTCTGCTCGAGAATAACGTGTGGGTTTATAACCCGGAAACTTCGGCTTATGAAATGACGGAAAATGTCGCGTTTTTGAAGCGCCGGCAACAAACCGAGATTTATGTCGGCGACGAAGCGGAAGAACGTCATCAGGATAAGCAGATGATTGTGGCACTGGTGCGGGCTTTCGGCTGGCAACATAAACTCGAGCGCGGCAATTTGAATATTCAGGAACTGGCGCAACTTGAGCAGATGGACCGCAGTTATATGGGGAAAATCATTCGCTTGACCTGTCTGGCTCCGGATATCGTCGAGAGTATTCTGGCCGGTCTGCAACCGCGCGATTTAACACTTAAAGACCTGATTCGCAACACAATTCCGGTGGATTGGAACGAACAGCGCAAAATGTTCGGCTTTCGCCAAGATTAAACAATAAGAGAAATTCAATGACAACAGAGAATCAGAGTAAATCTGAACGCTTGGCGTTTCCGGATACAATCCCGTCTGAGTATGGCTTTATTACTATTGACCGGGAATTTGTGAATTGGTCGCTGTTTCACGACGATGCGGCGTGGAAAATGATGTGCTATTTGTTAATGCGTGCCAATTATAAAACGCGGTTTTGGGGTGAGCGCCCGATTAACCCCGGCGAATTTGTCACCAGCTATGCGCATTTGAGCGAAGATTTGCACAAACCTCGCGACACAGTTAAGCGCTTGCTGACCAAACTGAAAAATATCGGCGAAGTGAAGACGACGCGCCTCGGTAACGCCCTACTTATTTCAATGCCTAACTATTTGAAATATCAACGGTTTCGAACGCGTCGTCATAAGGACAGCGCCCGACCTGAGCCCGACATCAGCCCGGAACCCGATCCGCAGGCGCTCACGACTAAAGAAAATAAACCAGGGAATAATTTTAAAAGGAAAGAAAATTATACGCGCAGGCGAAATTTTTCGGATCCGGACAATGGTGGTTTTGTGAGTTTAGGGGCTATTTTTGCTCGGCAAATGGAGCCTCCGCCACTAAAATACCATTTTAAACAATTCCCTCCGGATCGATCGGAAGTGGAATTGTATGTTAAAAATAACAATATGGATATTGACCTGGATCATTTCTTTGAGCACTACGAGCGAACCGGTTGGTGTGACCGGAAATACAGAAAGTTGGACGGCTGGCATTTCGCGTTGCACGAACTCGTTAAAACCGGCATCTATATGTAATCGGTAACACAAAGGTCGGTGGCATTTCTCCACCGCCTTTTTCGGGAAAGGTTATTTTTTATTATTAAATGCGGCTGATGACCAAATATCGTAATCATCTTCGGTCGGAAGATAATATTCCAGATATCCGTCGGTCGTTAATCGCCAGCACCAAGCATATTCGCCTTCTACAAACACATCACCGGAATCACTCAAAATAACACTCGAACCCTGCCGGTTAAAGCACATTCCGATAAGCATTTTCAGGTTTTCAACATCAAGTGCCGTCAAAATAATCGTTTGAAACTGTCCGCGCCGGTATTGTTTATTTTTGCGTATTGCCGGCAAATAGCACTCAAATCCAAGTTCTACAATCGGTTCCCAATGGAAAACCATTCGTCGATGATAGCGGTAACCGTTTTGCCATACCGGACGCCAGCAGGCAAAATAGCGCTTATATACGAAAATATCTCCGGTATGCGTAAATTGAATAAAAGCGGTCGGAATTTTGAGGCTTTCGGACAGTTTGCCGCGCATCTCTTGAATACTTCCGGCTACGCAAAGGACTTTCTCTTCCTGCAGCTCGGCTTCTTCTAATGTTTTCAGCACCGCATCGTAGGCTGCCCGTTTATCCTTATCTTTAAGCGTATCGTAGGCCTCGGTTATCTTTCGGAATTGCGAAGCGGCGTTTTTGCTTAAGTTATGGTCGGGATGGTACTTTTTTGCTAACTGACGATAAGATTTCTTAATCTCTTCAGGCGAAGCATCTTCAGTAACCTTTAATACCGTATAAAGGCTGTTTTTGACCTTTTTAACCGTCGGAGCGGGCTTATCCTTTTTAACTTCTTGCTGTTTTAAGGCCACCTTTTTATTTTTTGAGGCAAATAAACCGAGCAAGAAGAAAAACAGCAATATGTATAAAAAAGTTCCCATTTGCAATCCGTTTCAGATAGTCCTTGCGGCTGTTGTTACAGCAAAACTGTGCTTAAAACATTCCGCCGTTCCAGCCCCAGAGGTCGGCCGGATGGTAGGTTACGTAAACATTTGCGCCGTCAATACCGTAGTCGCTTTGCAAAATGTCACAAATCTCGCCGGTTAAGCCCTGACATGCCGATTTAGGTGCCGAGCCCAGCAAGCGAATAGCTATGTAGGCACCTTTTTCAAGCCTTTTCTCCGCCATATATAACGATTTATCGTCCTCAATACACGCCATAATATAGGCTTTCGGCTTGCCAAACGCGGCCGATACGGCACCGGTCAGCTTCTTTTGCAGGTCATCTTTCTGGCGATCGTCCAATTTAATACTCATTTTTGCTTCAATGTACGGCATTTTCTATCTCCTCATAAAATAATGTTTGCTTTAATTATCACCGCAAAATGCACGATGTCAAAAGAAAAATATTCATCGGTGCCGAAGATTTTCAACGGGTCCTTCCCGGCGATTTTTCGTATGCGGGGCCGCAAGCCGCGCCATTTTTCTAGTGAAACAGGTTTTTGTTTACTGGTCACCCCTTTGCGGAAACCCTTATTCCATAAGGCTTCTGAGCGATTATGAAAAATTCTGGCTGGTCACTGGTCACTTCTGGCTGGTCACTTGCCTGGTCACCCTAGTAAAAAATCTAGTAAATAAATATACTTAAGGCATAAAAAAGAGTGGTCAGTTTTACCATTCCACTCTATATCAGTTATGCTTATTAAACATAACGAGCTCCTTTCAAGCAACCTTTACCGGAGAAGGTATTGATTGCGAACAATATTATTCTTTGCCTGATTCAACAAGCATTCCGTGATAGCACATTGGATAGTAATGTTAATCACATCATTTAAATTGCGAGCCTGAGTATAGCTATAGATAGTGTTAACCCTTGATACCCAAGTCAGCATATTTAACGCTTCCAACAATTTAATCACCTCCTTACTGTTTGTAAGTTAATTGAAACGATGTACCCACATCGTCCCTTCCGGTGATAGAATACGATAAAAATTTCAACATGTCAAATTCGCAAATATTGTAACCAGGGAAAATATTATTTATTTCTATCTTTAAGATATTTTTTTTACAATTTGCCAAACAAAAATTCCACAAATTACCGAATGAAAAAGCCACAAATTGCCGAACGAAAAAGTCACAAATGACCGAATTAAGTCTTGCAATTTTATAAAATGCGGCTTATACTCTCTATAAATTGTAACTTAGAGGTGACAAATGAAGCAGTATAAAAAGCGTATTGCAGACGAAATATTAAAGTTCAAGCTGGAAAGTAAAGGTGCTGTTTTAATTGAAGGTGCAAAGTGGTGCGGAAAAACGACAACGGCTAAACAAGTGGCAAAAAGTGTTGTTGTTATGCAAGACCAGGATAAATCTTCCAGTAATATTGAGTTAGCAAATATTAAACCTTCAGTATTGCTTGAAGGAGATACGCCGAGATTAATTGACGAATGGCAAGTAGCTCCGAAACTCTGGGATGCTGTGCGTTATGAAGTTGATGAACGTGATGAGTTCGGGCAATTTATATTAACCGGTTCGGCAGTTCCTGCTGATATATCCGAAATTTTTCATTCGGGTACCGGTAGAATAGCGAGAATGTTAATGCGACCGATGAGTTTGTATGAATCAGAGGACTCTACCGGGACCGTGTCGTTGAAAGAATTATTTGCTGGTAATACGGATATTGCGGGAAAATCAGATATTGATTTAGAAAAACTGACATTTTTAATTTGTCGCGGTGGTTGGCCTAAGGCGCTTGATTGTTCTGAGCGTGTAGCTTTAGCGCAAGCTTTTGATTATTATGACGGTGTAATTAACAGCGATATTTCTCGGGTCGATAATGTGGAGCGTAATTCTGAACGTGCCGCCAGAATAATGCGCTCATATGCTAGGTTTGTTGCCTCTCCTACCAAAATGTCGTCAATTGTGCATGATATTATTGCCAACGAGGCGAGTAAAATTTCGGATGACACAGTAGCCTCGTATATTAAAGCGTTGAAACAAATATTTGTGATTGAAGATGCACCGGCATGGAATCCTAATTTAAGGTCTAAATCGGCTATCAGAATGTCTGATACACGTTATTTTGCAGATCCTTCCATTGCTACGGCGGCTCTGGGTCTCGGACCGAAAGATTTGATAAATGATCTTAATACCATGGGGCTGATTTTTGAAAATATGTGTATTCGTGACTTGCGTGTTTATGCTGAAACCCTTGATGGTAAAATTTATCACTACAGAGACAGTAGCGATCTGGAATGTGATGCGGTTATTCATTTGAGAAACGGATCATACGGCCTCATTGAAATTAAGCTCGGTGGCGATAAACTTATTGAAGAAGGTGTCGCAACCCTGAATAAATTGGCGGACACAATTGATACCACAAAAATGAAGGCTCCGGCATTTAAGATGGTGCTGACCGGTGTTGGTGATTACGCTTATCGCCGTAAGGATGGTATTTTGATCGTTCCGGTTGGAAGCTTGAAGGACTAAAGTCTGGTTGTATAAAGGATTATATTATGTTTGAACAGAGTTTTAAGAATATTGATAACGAATTGCGTAAAGATGCCGGCTGTTCTTCGCCGATGGATTATATTGAGCAGACTTCGTGGCTGTTGTTCTTGAAATATCTGGAAGATTTGGAAAACAACCGGGCGATGGAAGCCGAGCTTAACGGCAAAAAATATACCCCGATTATTGATGAGAATTATACTTGGAGCAGTTGGGCTTATCCTAAAACTGCTGATGGCAAGCTTGATTATCACAAAGCTATGACCGGTGATGATTTAGTAAACTTCGTCAGGGATAAGTTATGGCCTTATTTGGCGCATTTTAAGGAATTAGCGGAAGCGGCAGATACTTTGGAATATAAAATCGGGGTTATTTTCAGTGAGATAACAAACAATATTAAAGATGGCTATGTGTTGCGCACCGTCATCAATATTATGCAAGAAATGCGCTTTCAAACTTCAGAAGAAAAGCACGAGCTTTCTGAGCTTTATGAAAATAAAATTAGAAATATGGGCAACAGCGGTCGTGATGGCGGACAATATTATACCCCAAGACCGCTCATCAGAGCCATTATCAAAGTTGTTCAACCAAAACTGGGCGATAAAATTTATGACGGCGCTTGCGGTTCTGCCGGCTTCTTGGTGGAAGCATTTAATTATCTTAAGGAAAGCAAGCAATTAACCGTTGATGAGATGGAAACTTTGCAAAAGAAAACGCTCTACGGTAAAGAATTTAAGCCGTTGCCGTATATCATTGCCATTATGAATATGATTTTGCATGGGGTTGAAGCACCGAATATTATCCGCAAAGATACGCTTTCGGAAAACATTATGGCGGTGCAAACCAAAGACCAGTTTAATGTTATTCTGGCCAATCCGCCGTTTGGTGCCGCTACAAGTCAATCAGACATTCAAAACTTTCCGATAAAGACCAGTGATACGGCTTATATGTTTATTCAGCATTTTATTAAATACCTCAAAGCCGGAGGCAATGCCGGTGTGGTTATTAAAAACACCTTTTTAAGTAATGGTGATGCAACGGAAGTCAGACGAGAGCTATTAGAA
>CAMVHF010000075.1 GCA_947167235.1 uncultured Alphaproteobacteria bacterium | reverse complement strand
C
The DNA here is from genome assembly GCA_947167235.1 of uncultured Alphaproteobacteria bacterium. GTDB lineage: Bacteria > Pseudomonadota > Alphaproteobacteria > RF32 > CAG-239 > RUG410. The sequence continues at coordinate 7,658 of CAMVHF010000075.1, read as the reverse complement.
GCCATCAGCGGAATAAAATACCTGAAAGCAAATTGTTCATCTTGCATATAAGGGTAGGTCTCCGGATTAAAAATCTTCTTCAATTCGGCTTTGGTGAACGGGTCATAACTCTCACGAGTTTCTCGGCTCGGTATTTCTAACTGCACATTTAATGCTAAACTTACATAACCTTTTCGTTGAGCATACGTTAAGAACTCTTTGAAAGCACGTAAATATTTCTTAACCGTGGTCGTAGAAATGTTCTTTTCCGTTATGTCTTCCGTCAGGCAGTTTTTGAGTTTCTTTTTCTTATAAAGGTCGGTCTTTTTCCAGTTCTTCGGAATGTAATAAATCTTCTGCGAGATAAAATCACAATCCTTTGCGGTCAGATTTTCAACGTACTTCTTGTCAATCAAATCAAAAATGGCTTCAAGGCAAGTATAATCCTTCTGTAATGTAAGGTCACCAGTGCCTTTAATCTGCTGCTTGTATTCCTTAAACTTCTTAAATAGGGTTTGCCAGTTGGTTTTGACCTGTGGTGCACGAACCGTATTGGCGGCACGTTCTTCTTCAATATAACTCAAACAACGCTCAATCACGGCAGGAATGTAGAAGTTGCGATTATCGGTAACGATGGCTTCGGCTCTGTTATGGGCATAATCATCTGCCATTTGCATACCGTTTTCCAGTTTATCCAACCAATCAGGACGGGCAGCTTCATCCGGCTCAATGGCATTTTTCTTTACTGTGCGCTTCAGGAAATCAAATACGGACGGTGGAATACGTTTGTTATTTTTCATTGCCATCACATATTTCTTTACAAAGCTAATAACCTGTTCGTCCTTAAATTCTTCGTATGAACCGTCAAACGGTGTGCTCTTATAATCTTTTTCTTCAAGCATGGTAATCGGGAGGTTATGAGGGGCAATTTCACCATTTTTAATTTTATAATACGATTCGTCCAGTTTATCTTGGATTTCCTTGATTCGTTGAGCAATGATATTTTCAATATCGTCTTGCGAAAGATGCAGTTTTCCGTTCCTAATTTCCATCACCAGCCACCTTATGTCATTGAGAAGGGTATCATACTTGAAAGATTCCCGTTTTACCAAGTGTATAGCGATATTATAATCATTAGTGTTTAAAGAATACCTAATACATTCTTTTTCAAAAATGTGTCTCACCCATGAGGGCACACGATACCTAAAGTAAAAGGTATGATTTCTGCGTTCTAAATGGTTATATTTTAATGTCATTGTGTCACACCCATGTGTCACAGATGTGCGTAAATACCATTTTACCGCCATTTTCGGGTCTTTTAAACGAAAAAAACCTCTGAAAAATCAGAGGTTTATCAAATTTATTGGCTGGGGCGGCTGGATTCGAACCAACGAATGTCGGCACCAAAAGCCGATGCCTTACCACTTGGCGACGCCCCAATATTTACGATTAAGGCCGGTAAGTAACCTTAACGAAATAGCTTATACGGCAAAAAAAATAAATATGCAAGAACTTTTTTCATATTTTTGCATTTTTTTCACAAATATAATTTCTCGAGAATTAAATTTTAAGGATATTTACGTTTTTTAGCAGTCGTGGTGATAGTTGTTGCAGATTAACCGTTTTAATTTGTATAGGTGAAAACGTGATTTTTGTTGCCTAAAATAAAGGTTAAATGACTTATTAAAGTTTAAATATAACGCAATTAAGCTTGCAAAATGCGAGCTTAATTCTTTTGATATTTTGCTGTTAAGGTTGATATTTTTATTTTAAGCGAAGTTTCTTCGGAACCGGCTTTTCACTTGTTTCCGGCTTAAAGGTCGTATTCGGTTCCCAAGTTTGGTTGCGGCCTAAAAAGGCTATTTTGCCGCGAACGATCAGTTTGTCACCTTCGCGCCACAAGTCACAATCATAAACTTTGCCTTTTTTCGGATCCAAGATTTCGCCGTTAGTGTACTTACCGTCTTCCTTTTCCATATCCCAGATAATGTCTAATCCTTTAATCAAAGGTTCATCCGGTAATTTGGCTACGGCCTGTTTGTTTTGAAACAATTCGACCACGCGGCCGTAAACTTTCCCTTGGTATTCGTAAATTTGAACAACACTTTTGGCTGTATTGGTTTCATCATCAATTGTTGTCCAATAGCCCACAACATCATCTCCGGCCCAAGCCAGACGAGATGCACACATCATCATTATAAAAAACAGTATTTTTTTCATATTCGGCTCCTTTTTTTGATATTTTTAACACGCCGAAAAACTTTTTTCAATAATAATTATCGGACTATGCATTGCTTATACATGCCCGTAATTAAAAAAGCCTATATACCGAAGTATATAGGCCAAATATCGAAATGAATTTCTTATTAGCGACTAAACATCCAAATCTAATATGCTATAAAAATCTTTCGATATACACAATGTAACATAAAAAAATACAATGTCAACTTGTTTTTTTATTTTTTTGCGTGTAATATGAATATTATTTTATCACCGAGGAGGTAAATATGAAATATCGTTTAGGATTAGATATGGGCGCAACATCTATCGGTTGGGCTGTTTTTGATATGGATAACAACTTACTGACAGATACCGGTGTGAGGATATTTGATGACGGCAGGGAAGATAAAAGTAAAGCATCTTTATGCGTTAAACGCCGTAATGCGCGCGGGGCAAGACGTTTGGTTAATCGTCGACATATCAAAATGCAGGAAATGTTGAAATTTTTGAAAGAAAATCATTTATTTCCGCAATCCGAAACGAAAGGCGATGAATTAAAAAATCTTAATCCGTATGAATTGCGGGCAAAAGCTCTGGACCAAAAATTGGAGTTATATGAGATCGGCCGCATTTTGCTGCAACTGACTAAGCGCAAAGGTTTCAAATCCAATCGAAAAGATGATAAAGCCGAAGGCGGAAAATTAAAACAAGGTTTTGCCGATCTTAAAAAGGATATTGAAAAATACGGTGCCAGAACATACGGCGAATATTTATATATGAAAAGTCAAAGAGAACCGAACGAGCATCTCAGATTAAAAAATGTATTTGATGATAACGGGAAATTCGGCGGCGGTTTATTTCCGTTTCGTGAAACGTATATGGAAGAATTTGATAAAATAACATCGGTGCAAAGTCGTTATTATCCGGATATTTTGACACCGGAAATTTGTAAAAAACTAAAGGAAATCATTTATTTTCAGCGTCCGTTAAAAGAAGCTGAGGAGGGAGAATGTATTTTTGAAGCCGGTGAAAAGAGAATACCGAAAGCACATCCTCTGTTTCAAAAATTCAGAATAATGCAAACAATCGTTAATTTAACATTTGCCGAGGAAATTGTACCGGATTATCTGCCTCTTCCGGAGTATGAACGCAATAAATTGATAGCGTTATTACTTAATCCGGTTGATATTACACCTAATCAACAAGGGATTATTACATTCGGTAAGATAAAAACATATTTGGGATTGGATAAAAAAGGTGTGTTTAATTTTGAACGGCAGAGCCGTCCGGAATTTTCCGATAAAGGCTTGTTGGTTGATACCACGCAAAACGCCATGAATAATTCCAAATTTATGAAAGAATATTGGGATAAATTTACGGATGAACAAAAGGGAAAAATCATTAATTTTATCAGCCGACCGGCCAGTTTTATTGATTTCCCGAAGACAAAAATATCAATAGAAGATGAAGATAAGCTGATTGAGGATTATCTGTGCCGCGAATTCGGACTTTCCGAACCGGCCGCAAAAGAACTTTTATTTGATATTGATTTGGAAGCCGATTTCGGCTCGTTGTCCGAAAAGGCTGTTCGTAAAATATTACCTTATTTATCAGGCGGACAAGTGTATTCTGAAGCCTGTAAAGCGGCAGGTTATGCGTTTAACATCAAAGAACATGAGCATCTTGATAAATTGCCGTATTATGGCGAGATTTTAACGCATGCCTGTATGGGAAAAAAGAAAGAATTTAAGTGTATTGAAGAAGAATTCGGTAAAATCAATAATGCGACCGTTCATGTGGCGCTTAATCAGGCTCGGCATTTGATTAATGAGTTGATAGATCGATATGGACAACCGTATGATATTGCGATTGAATACGCGCGTGATTTACCGGCATCGACCAAAGAACGCCAAACCATGACGAATCAGCGCGATGAAAACGAGAAGGAAAACCAACGCATTGTAAAAGAAATGCAGGATAAAATCTGTCAACGGAAGTATAATAAATATGAAATTCAAAAATATAAAATTTGGAAAAGTTTGGGAAAATACAATAATGATCCGCTGACAAAAGAATGTCCGTTTACCGGAACACCTATCGGTATCAGCGATTTGTTAAACGGACTGAAATTCCAAATTGAACATATATTGCCGTTCTCGCGTACTCTTGATGATAGTCTGGATAATAAGGTATTGGCAACGGTCGAGGCTAACCGGTATAAAGATAATCGGACGCCTTATGAAGCGTTTCACGAAAGTAAGGACGGGTATAATTGGAAAGAAATTCAGCAACGGGCAAAGAAATTAAGTATGGAACAGCAGTGGCGCTTGACTAAAGATGCCATGGAAAGGTTTGAAAAAAAGGAAGGTCCGATAGCGCGTTCTTTGAATGATACCCGATATATGACCAGACTTTTGCAAGAATATTTACGACCGATTATCCGACAAGACGGTAATAAAACCGTGCAAGCCGTTGTCGGTGCCTTGACGTCGATGGTTCGTAAAGCATGGGGATTAAATCAATATAAAGATAAAGAAAATGCTGAAGATTATCGTGCATTTCATAATCATCATGCTATTGATGCGATTATTGCCGCGGCGATAGAGCGTTCGCAAATAGCGGCAGCGGTACGCGATTTGAAAGAGGTTAAAGACAGTACGTTAAAACAGTTTAGATCCGAATTACCGAAATTGCGTGATGAAAATGTCAGCATTGAAGAGAAAAAGGATCTGAAAAAACGCATTAAAGATTTTGAAATAGGACGAGAAGAAACGATCATTAAGCAATATTTCCGGATGCCGAAGAATATGAATGTGGCAGATGTTTTGCAACGTGTCGAAAATCTAAATATCTCACATAAACCGAGTTTGAAAGATATCAAACAGCCTCATTCGACAATCGGTAAACTTCACGAAGATACCGCTTACGGACTGACAAAGTTTGCAGATGATAACAGCTTAAAGGCGATATTCCATACTAAAGATAAAAAGAAAAAGTCTGAAAGTGAAGATGAGGAAAATGCCGGAAACGGTGATAAATCAATGAATAAAACAGTGGTTGACTATATTCCGATGTTTTATGATAAAGCGGATAAAAATGCTTATTATGATGCTTATAAGGCATGGTTTATGCTTGATGGTAAAGCTCAATCGTTAAATGTCGTATCTAAAGAAGATAATGCGGTTAAAGCAGCCTTACAAGCGGCTGAAAATGCAGCTGTTCAAAATTTGCGTGCCGCAGCAAAAAAAGCATTTAAGTGGTTTATCGGCGGCGGTAATTTCTGTGCCGAAATTTATCAGATTAATCCGCAGAATAAGATTAACGGTGTACCGACTGATGATGCCGGCAAGTGGAAAATGGAAATTGTCTCTAATTATAATGCGACTGTTCGTAACGGACGTGGTGAAGATGTCGGATATTGGCGTTATAAATATCCGAATGCCAAACGGATTATGACCTTGCGCCGTAATGATATGGTAAAAGCAACGTTTACGCATGAGCAGGCATTTGATGCTAAGTTTCCGAAAGGCTTGCAGGAATATGTTCGTGCTAAGTTTGATGCGAAAACGGAAAAGATCGATGTGTTATTCAGAGTTAAAAAGATGGGAGATAATGGTATTTGCCTTACCCCTCATGACATAGCTAAAGAAAAGAATGACACTAAATCATGGATTGTATCTTCAACAGATACCATGCAAAGATATAAGTTGCGCAAGGTTCACATCAGTTATACGGGGAGAATACCAAATGCCGAATAACATAATTGAAATAGCGACCAACAATAAAAAGCTCAGTGTATATCGCGGATTTCTGCGAATGGAAGAAGAGGGGAATATCTTAAAGGATATTCCCTTCAATTCTATCAGTGCATTGATGGTTACAGCATATAACATAGTATATACCAATAATTTATTGCAAAGACTATGTGAAGAAAATATCCCCTTGATAATACTCGGAAAAAATTATGCGCCGAGCGGAATGTTAGTTTCGTATATCGGACAGTGCCGACAGACGGAAATTCAGTATTTGCAAATTGAAAATAAAAAGCCGTTGGAAAAGAAAATTTGGCAAATCATCATTAAAGAAAAAATAAAAAATCAGTCGCGAGTTTTGGATTTGTATCATAAAGAAAATACGGTTAAAGATATCTATCCGACGGTTTTATCGGGTGATACGTCTAATCGTGAAGCTTATGCCGCACGAGTATATTTTACCGCTTTATTCGGCACGGATTTTACACGCAATAAAGATATTGCAGGTATCAATTCATTTTTGAATTACGGATATGCGGTTTTACGGTCGGCCTTAGCACGATATACCGTAGCGGCAGGGTTAAATCCTTCATACGGTGTCGGACATATAAACAAGCTTAATCCGTTTTGTCTGGTTGATGATTTAATCGAGCCGTTTCGACCGGTTGTAGATGCGCTTGTATATAAAATTTTTGAACAACAGCCGGATATAATCGATTTAACAACCGAACATAAAGCACAACTTTCAGCGTTATTAGTTAAAGAATATTATAACGGGGAGGGGTATTCGCCGCTGTATATGTTGTTGCAACAAATCGTATGGGATTTGGTCAATATCTATAAAACCAAAAAAATAGAGTTCAATTTTAACAGCTATTTGTTTGAGGATAGGTTCTTATGACAGATGAAACACGTTATATCAACGGGAGAAAATTGATGTGGATGATGGTAATGTTTGATTTGCCGACTGAAACGCATAGCCAACGAAAAGCAGCGGCCAAATTCAGAAAGTTTTTACAGGACCAAGGATTTGAAATGGTACAATTTTCGGTCTATGTGCAATTTACCGGTACTTTTGAAAATTCGCAAAAATTTGTGCGTGCCATCAAGAAAAATAATCCACAATACGGAGATGTAAATATTTTATTTTTTACAGACAAACAATTTTCGAATATAATACACATAGAGAATCGTGTGGATAAGTTACTTAAAGAAGAGCCGTCACAGTTTGAATTATTCTGATTTTTTTAAACGACTCGAAAGTAAGAATAAAGGAAAAATTTACAAAAAAAATGAAAAACGACTGTCAAAATATAAGCAAAAAAAGTGATTTTTTTGTAAAACGAAACCCTCAAAGTACCTGTAAAATAAAGGCTTTGAGGGTTTGTATTATAGCATATTAGATTTGGATGTCTAGTCGCAACGTATTCGTCATGCAAATTGTCTTCGCGGCTATTATAGCATATTAGATTTGGATGTCTAGTCGCAACATCATGCCAATCATATCTTCAAGCCATGCTATTATAGCATATTAGATTTGGATGTCTAGTCGCAACCATATGGATAGAAATATGTTAGAAGGTGTTATTATAGCATATTAGATTTGGATGTCTAGTCGCAACAAAGGTGATAAAATATGAAAAACTTAAACGATTATAGCATATTAGATTTGGATGTCTAGTCGCAACATACTCTTTGTCCAGTACG
>CAMVHF010000074.1 GCA_947167235.1 uncultured Alphaproteobacteria bacterium | reverse complement strand
TATATGATATCCCTTTCCAAATGTCAACACCTTTTTTCATATTTTTTTTATTTTTCACAAAAAATATTTCCACAATCACCGAAAATATTTTTCATATAATATTTTATACCACAAATTCAATATGTTACAGAGTTTATATTTTATACACAGATTTGTGCATAATCCGAAAGATGAAATCAAATGATACTTATTTATATATATCATTCTATAAAGCACTAAAATTCGACTCTGAAATTTTATATATCACTATACTTTGTAAGTATTCAAAATTAAGAATCGATATTACAATTCATAAAAAAGCAACAAAGTGTAGAAATATCAAAATGTTAAGTATTTCTTAAGCTTTTTAACACAAAATTCTCCTAAAGGAGATAACGATGAAGTTTATGTTTTTCACATTTGGCGGGCAAAATAACTGGGAAGATGTTTACAGCTACCAAGGTTGGGCTATACAAAAGAACATAAACTCAACAAGTTATCGATTAATCGATCCGTACAACATCCGTCGGCACGCTGGTTCATTTGAACAATGTCGAGACATTTTGATGGATTACATCAAAGGATTCGAATTAGATTCGCCGTATGACGATTCGATTGTACTAATTCCCGGCTACGGCCAATCCAAAAAAACAATGTTAAAGTTAGCCGAATCGCTGAAATCACTAAATGTTAACGTTATTATTTTCAATAATGCCGGTCTTAAAGCCGATTTGAATTATCACGCAAGCATGCTAACTCAGTTTTTGAAGAATCTGGATAACAACGGTAAGTTATCGTTTATCACAACGAGCACCGGCGGTTTGATCTTACGGAAAATGATCAGTAACAGTAATAACTATCGCAACTACAATATACACCGCATACTCGAAATCAATCCGCTTAATTCCGGAAGTGACTTAGCCGAATTACTGGAAAGTATGCCTATAATAGCTCAACGTATCGGTCCGATGCTGAAAGATATTACACCTAAGAAAATATTTTCACTATCCAAACTGCCGCGTGACATTGAACATGGTCTTTTATTTTGCCCGTTGCATTGGAAAGCCTTTTTCAGACGCTTTCTTTCGCGTTACGACAGTTTTCCGATTTCGTCGCGTCCGACGGAAGAATCGTATGCCAACATTGTAAAGAAATTTCCGCAACCGCTGTCCGAACCATTGGAAGATTCGAATATCATAAAGATTTGCAAAAAATTCATCGCAGACGGTGTTTTTGAAGACGAATAACACGGTTTCGACAAGTTTTTTGATTTTCAGTGAAAATTAATTACGAATATTTAACCATATTGTCATAAAATTAATAAAAAATCTGTGTTATTATAATAATGCATAGTATTTATTAAGGACTGATAAATGATTAAAAATCGCCTATTGAATAGCATATTTTATATGTTGATTTTAACATGTTCATTGTGGGGAAAGGCCTGTTTGGCCGACACTATTAATGATGCAGTTGTTACTTATAACGGCGATTGTAAGTTATCTGAAGAAAATCGAGAAGAATTTAAAAGAATCGGTCAGGAAAAACTGACTGAAGCCAAAGATTCATTAAATGCAATGGTTAACGGCGGTTCCATAGACGGAATCGGCGCCGTACAAGGTTTGAAAAAATCGTATGAAGCGGAAGGCGGTGTCTGTCACCATCTGCACGGCTCAGCCGAAACAACATGGACAACCGAAATGAAAATGTCCAGCAGTGCCGAAAACGGTGCCAAACTCGTCGGTAACGGCTGCGAAGAAAAGTTGGCATTTATCAATAACAGCGATAATAAATATTTTACCGACTATAACATCGCTGCCATTCGTAAAAAAGCGGCAAAAGCACAAGGTGAAGCCAAAAAGATTTCGACTTGGGCCGCATCGGCAAAAGCAGGTGAATTTTTCGAACTGGATACGGATCTTGAAGAAACCATTGAAAATTTCGTTGGCATTAAAACGGATTCGCTCGGACGTGATAATGACTGTGAATATATTGTTAAAGGCTCAGGAAATTCTTTTTTCTGCTATGATCCTGTCGGCAGCATCAGTAAAAAAGCCGATGGAACGGCAGTTGTTGATAGTGATTATAAAGGTGTAAGTTTTTCATCTCCGGAAGATTTTAACAATAAAGCCGAAAAAAAGGCGGGTGAATGTACCGACGAAATGATGAAGCTCGAGCAAATCCGTGAAAAATTTGCCAAAGCTCACAAAGAAGCAAATGATGCCTTAGATATGGTATCCGTCATGAATGGAACAAGTTTCGGTGTTACCGTTTCATGCAACTGCGAACGTGACGGCGATAAATTCACCGGTAAAGTCAGCAGCTGTGAAGTTATTGACAGCACTTATAAAGAAAATGATGTTGACGAAGGCTGTAAGCCGATTGCAACCTACGCACAAGAATTATCATCAAATTGTATTATTTGCGGCCTGTTTGCAACCATTTTGGGAGCCGTACAAAAAATTTCACAACAAGCATTTGATGCAACCGTTGAAGGCTTAACGGCTCTGTTGGGAGTTGCCTTCTTATTGTATATTGCCTACACGACGCTATTAGCTATTGCCTCGCCGGAAGCTCAAAAATTAAGTAAGTATTTAGGAGAGTTGGTTGCACAAGGTTTCAAGGTAGCTGTAACCATTTTGATTTTACAACATCCTACTTTTTTATATCAGGAAATGTTAACACCTATATTGGACGGCGGTATTGACTTCGGTTTATCCTTAAGCAGCGTCGATAAAGCGGGAGCGCAAGAACTTGGTAGTAAATACGCCGATAAATTTAACATGAATTCTGACTACTTGCCGGGTGCCATTTTAATGGATTTAACCGGAACGGTACACAGTTTTCAAAATGTCGCTGCCGAAATGCCGGGAATGGGACGCGCTTTGATGTGTTACTCATTTGAAGATCTTCCATGGGATCCTAACATGAAATTCATTCCGCGCTTTACCATGCTTGTTAACGGTATTTTATTATATGTTTTCGGTTTGGGCATCATGTTGGCTGTCGGATTTTATATGCTTGATTGCGCACTGTCTTTAGGTATGGTATGTGCATTAATGGCCTTTTTCGTCGCCTCGTGGCCGTTTAAACTGACGGTAGGATATACCAAAACCGGTTGGAATATGTTCTTAAACGTCTTTTTCAATTTCGTCATGATGGGCGTTATCGTCAAAACAATCGTTGAATTATCGGCACAAGCTGTATCCGGTGGCAATAAAGAACGTCTGACGCAATTAATGGCTGAAGGCGATGCCGAAGCTTTGGACGCAGAACTCGGCATGGGCGACGAACAAATCATTTTAGTTATTGTATGTTGCCTGCTCTGCTTCAAATTACCTAAAGAATCGGGACGACTGGCCAACAAATTCGCCGGCGGTGCTCAAATTCAAATGGGTGCTGATATGGGCGGTATGGCAACCAGTGCCGCAACAGGTGCGGCCAAAGGCGGTGTCAAGTTAGCAGGTAAAGCTGCAGGCGGCATGGCTAAATCGGCAGCCGAACACTCCGGAGCCAAAGCTGCTATAAATAAAGCCGGCGGTGCAATTAAAAATGTCGCCAACAAAGCTTTGAGCAAAGTTGGTATCGGTAAAAATGCCAAGATGGGTTCCAAAGGTCGAGACAAAGGAGCAAACAACAATAGAGAGGCTAATTTTAAGTAAGGCGAATTATCAGCTAAAGAAGGAACATGTAAATGAAATCGGTATTGTTAACATTTTTGATGTTTTTTGTTATCTTTGCATTGCTAAAGATGAACATCTTAGATGTGTTCAGTAATACCGTGTTTCATATTATCAGTTACATCAGCATCATTACGGTTCTGGGTTGTGCCGTATATTTTGTCGGCATTCCTTCTCGAACAAAAGAAATCTCTAACATTGATGATCCTAAAGACAATAAAAAGGAGATAAACAATGACGAAAAATAAAATATTTGCCATAGTTTTATCCGTTGTCTGCTTATTAATGGGAATATTTGCGACATCAGTTTATGCGGCTGAATGTTCCCCAGAAACCAATGAAAAAAAACGAGAATTATTGGATCAAAATGCCAAAACAGCCGTCAGAAACATGAATGCAACTTATCAGAATTTCAAAAGTGCGGCCGAATCATATATTAAAAGCTGTAATCCGAATATGAAGCAAAGATCAACTCCGTTGGTACCCTCGACACAAATGGCAAAAGTTGCTCAACGAGTCGGTGAAAGTATGATTCCGGGCGATAAATTTGCATCTTATAACTATGATTGGGCATCCGAAACCAATGAAACCAGCGATACCTGCAAAACAAAATTACAAATGGCAAAATCACAATTAACGGCATTTGAGCAGTCTTATGGTGCAGCCGCAGCTAATCTGAGCGCTGCTGGTGCAAATGATGGCAGCGGCGGTGATTGCACTTGTGATGAAAACGGTCAGAATCCGACCTGTACATCATTAACAAGTGACGGCAGTGAATCCATAGAGCAAAGCGGTGCTTGCTTGCCGTTTACCGGTTATTTAAATGAATTTACCGCTAAGTGCCCGCTCTGCGCCGTATTTGAAGTCATATTAAATACGGATTCGCAACTTTCAACCGTTGCATGGAATGCCGTTGCGAAACCGTTAAGCAATGTTGTTAAGATATTCTTCTTGGTATTATTGGCCTTAGAAGCTTTAAAAGCTGTCGGCGCAATGGCAGGTGCCAAAATCAGCAGTTTGCTTAAAGGCGTTTTCACAATAGGTCTGAAAATTGCCATTACCGTTTTACTTTTAAGTAATCCGCGCTACATATACGATTTATTCATCGGACCGGCTATTTCGGGCGGTTTGGACACCTATAACACCGCTGATTAGTGGCGCGATGGGATCCGATGTGCTGAATGACATTTACAGTACAATCCGCTGCTTTGCCGATACGGCAGCCACAACACCGGCTGTCGGGCGCGGTTTGATTTGCAACAGTTTCGGCGCCGGTATATTGGGTGCCATTCCGGATTTAAGTATGTGGTTGAGCGGTTTAATTATGTTTGTATTCGGTCTGATGATTTGGCTGGCCATCTCATTCTACTTGATTGATTGCACCGTACAATTAGGTATTCTGACCGCATTGGTCCCTCTGTTGATTGCATTTTGGCCGTTTAAGATGACAACATCATACACTGCCAAAGGCGTTAAAATGATGATGAACACATTCTTCAATTACACGATGATCGGTGTTGTTCTGTTAATCGGAACGCAAATTATTTCATTCGCGGCAACCGGTGGCGGCAGTTACGATATCAATGACATGATTCAGGCCTTAAATGATAATGATACCGATAAATTGGAAGAAATGACGGCCTTAGACGGTATGCAACTGTTAATTTTGATTGTTTGCAGTATTTTTGCCCTTAAACTGATATCCAACTCTAACAACTTGGCCGACCAATTCGCCAGCGGTTCCGGTTCCAGCATCGGTGCTAAAATGGGTGGTCTGGCCACCAGTGCGGCTACCAGCGTTGCCAAAGGCGGTGCAAAACTGACGGGTAAAGCTGTCGGTAATGCCGCAAGCGCCGCGTACGAGGGCAGTAAATTACAAGCCAGTGTTAACGGAGCCGTTGGTTCGGTTCAAAACACTTGGGCCAAAGGATGGGCTAAAGCGGGGCAAGCCGTTGGTCTGGGAAGATTCCAAAATCAGCAAAGCGGATCCGGAAAAGGACCAAATACGCCGACACCTACCCCAACGCCGACACCTACCCCGACGCCGACACCTACCCCGACACCTACTCCACCACCGGGAGATAGCGATAATTCATAAAAATTTCTTACCAAAAACTGGAAGAATTACAAATACAACCGAATTTTGTATAAATTATCTTCACAGAGTCTATACCCGCACATTAATTGCGGGTATTTTTATACTTGCCAATTACAACCATTTAAGATAAATTTAACCATATTGTAACATTTATTTTTTATAATTTATGCTATGATAGAGTATGGACTAAATGTGTTTATTTGACGCACAGGGACTCGGATATGAAGAAAAATGTTATTAAATTATTGAAAATAATAAGTTTGTTACTGTGCGTAATATTTTTGGTTACCGCTTGCGGCACGGAAGGTGAAGAAGGCGGAACCATGATGAGCGGTTCTTCCGACAATCAGGAAGAGCTTAAAGCTGAACAAAGAAAATGCTGGCAAGGTGATCTTTTAGGGATATTTTATGAAAATTTAGGCAGTATGTCTATCAAAGTCTACAACAAGCTGACCGGAGAAGACTTGTTAGGCGTTTTAATGATGGCTTTCTCGATATGGATGGCATTTCAGATTTTACGCCATGTTTCCGCAACATCACCGGAATCAATCGGGGAATTTTGGACCAAAGTCATACGGAAAGCCGCTCTATGTTTGATCTGCGGCACTTTAGCCTCCTCTACCGAAAACATTATGTACACGCTCAATACATTTGTATTTCCGATTTATATTACCTTACTCGAATTTTGCGGTGAAATATTAAAACTTACCGGCAGCGGTCCGAACACCGATATGGGATTACCTGATGGTAACGGAGGAGCCATGTGTATAAAGTTAGGAGACGCACCTTCGGCACCTTGTACCATCGATTCGAATAGCGTAGCAATGTCAGCTACCGAATTTCCGCAAGCTCCTAAAGATTTAATGAAATGTATGGCATGTGCCGTCGGTGCCCGTTTGGATGTCGGTTATCAAATTGCCATCACAACACTGGGCTTAGGCGGTCTGGCTCCGGTTTTGGTTGCCGTATTCTTATTTGCCGCATTTACCATTACCAAATTTGGTTTTGTTTTATACTTGGTCGACAGCGTTTTCAGATTGGATATGATGATTGTCATTGCCCCGTTCTTGATACTGTTTTATCCTTTTGAGCAAACGCGCAAATGGACCGGCGTCGGATTTAAGATTATTTTGAACTCGGCAGCTATCATGCTGTGTTTGGCTATTTTGGTATCAATGACCATTTTAGCCATGCAAAACGTTTTGACCAGCCCGTCAATGGGTATTTCATTCGGTGATGCCAGTGCGTATGAAAGTTTCGGTGTTGTTCCGATTACCATGATTTTCCTCGGGATTATCATCTTAAAATCAAGCGGATTGGCCGTAACATTATCCGATACGGTTACGGGCGGCGGCGGCGACACCAAGTTCCAAAAGAAAGTCGCCGCATTAATAGGCACCATTGCCAAAGGTATTTTCGTTATTGCATCTTGGGGCAGCGGTAAAGCCGTTACAACCGTTATTGACCACGTCGAAAGAGTTAAGGCTATTTACGATAAGATTCAAAAAGCCAAAGCTAAAATTAACAAAGTTAAGAATGCCATGAACAAAATGGCGGGACGCTAACGGGAAAGGATATGACAATGAGAAAACTTATACATACATTCTTACTTGTAATATTATCCCTGACTGTTATGTGTCATTCAGCAAAAGCTCATACCGAAATGGATAAATGGCGTTTAGCGCTGACCTTAGCTTATGAAATCGGTGGCGCCTACTACGATGAATCAATTGAAATGGTTGCAAGCAGTATTGTTAACCGTCACAAAACATTCCAAAAAAGAAATTCATCCATCACCATTACCGACGTATTATATCAAAGCGGTCAATACGCCACCGGACCGGGCGGTCACACAACCGGACCTGTAACTCAAAATTACAGCGCTGCCCAACTGAATGCAGCCGGTTTGAAACAAATGAGTAATAATAAGGCTAAATGGAACAGATGTGTTCAAATTGCCGAAAAAGCCTTAAACGGTTCACTCGGTGATAAAGTTAAAGGCGCATACTCCTATCATAAAGGCGGATTATTTACCCACCGAGGTGACGCTTCCGAGTTAGGTACCATAAAAGAT
>CAMVHF010000073.1 GCA_947167235.1 uncultured Alphaproteobacteria bacterium | reverse complement strand
GACTTTTCTCACCAATTTATCAGAAACCAACCTGAAAATGAGTTGGTCACTTGCGGGGCAAAATGACAACAGGTTTGGTTTTGGAAGGCGGTGCGCATCGTGCCATTTATACCGCTGGTGTGTTAGATGTTTTTATGGAAAACAATGTATCCTTTGACGGAGTTATCGGCGTTTCGGCCGGTGCAATACACGGTTGCGCGTTTGTTTCCGGTCAGCGGGGGCGCAGTATCAATTACACGCTTAAATATGCTGCCGATAAACGCTATATGAGCTATTATTCTCTGATTACGACCGGCAATATGGTCGGTGAGCAGGTTTGCTATCATGAATTGCCGGAAAAACTTTTTCCGTTTGATCATCAGGCTTTTGAAAAATCGGCAACCAAGTTCTATGTAACATGCAGTAATCTTGAAACCGGCGAAGCCGAATATATTCATTGTGATGAACTTCGTACCAAAATGCCTTATTTAAGAGCATCGGCCTCTATGCCTTTTGTGTCGCAAATCAGCCATGTGGACGGTAAGCCGTACTTGGACGGCGGTATCTGTGACAGCATTCCGGTACGGGCATTCCAAAAGCTCGGATATGATAAATGTGTGGTTGTGCAAACACGCAATGCCGGTTATCGTAAGGGTAAAAATAAATTGGCATGGCTGGCGCATTTTGTGTACAGACGTTATCCTAAGTTTATAGAGGCAATTGCCAATCGCCATATTATGTACAACAAAGAAATGGCAGATATCGAGCAAATGCAAACAGATGGCAAAGTTTTTGTTATTCAGCCAAGCCGATATGAAAAAATAAGCCATACCGAGAAAAATCCCGAAGTATTGAAAAAAGTTTATAATCTGGGTAGGGAAGATGCCTTAGCCGCTTTGCCGGAAATGCAGAAATTTCTGGCGGCTGATTTAGCTTGACAAAACAACTGAAAAGATTATATTCGGAAGTGAAATAAACATATAATTAACCTATTGTTTAACTTAATATAATTATTTGTATGAATGAAGTGTTCGGTTTTTTGTCGGCGTCTCCGATTATTATAATTGCTCTGATTATGTCGGTATGGGTCGGATGTTCTCTGGTTACATTTGAACGGCCGAGTTATCATGCACCGCGTAATGTATGGGTGAGGCGCGTTGAGCATCTTTTTACGGTAACGGTATTCATTTTACTGTTTTTTGCTCCCTGCATACCTGATCCGATAACGGAAGCCGTACCGTTCTTATCGTATCTGGCGTGTGCCATATTTTGTCTTTTTGCCGGTATTGCCGGAGCGATTGTGGCAGCATTGGTTAAATGGATATTGTGCCTTGAAGGCTGAATTTTAATTGTTTAGAGGGTGTTGGCATTAAGCCGATACCCTTTTTTTATCGTTTAGTCTTAAAAAAATCTTTCAAAACAGAAGCACATTCTTCAGCCATAATACCGCTCTCGGTTTCGGGCTTGTGATGGCAGGTAGGGGCTTCGTAGAATTTTACGCCGTTAATGACGGCGCCGCCTTTGATATCTTCGGCGCCGAAATAAAGTTTGCGGATACGCGCAAAAGAAATTGCCGCCGCACACATTGTACACGGCTCTAAGGTAACATACATGTCTAAATCCCATAAACGTGTCGCGTTTAATTTTTTGCAGGCGCGCTGAATGGCTAAAATTTCGGCGTGAGCGGTGGCATCGCCGCTGTGGGCACTTTGGTTATAGGCCTCGGCAATAATTTCGCCGGTTGTCGGATTAACAATCAATGCTCCGACCGGAACTTCATCTTCTGTTGCGGCTTTTCGGGCTAAATCAAGAGCAATTTGCATATATTCATCTTTAGTCATAGTTCACCTTTTTTTCATACTTTTGTGATATTATATGCACAATTTGGTAAAAAGGAAGTAAAATGACAGAAAGAATAGCAAAATTTATTGCGCGCAGTGGCGTATGTTCCAGACGTGAGGCTGAAGAACTGATTAAACAACAACGTGTCAGTGTTGACGGGCAAATTATCGAAACGCCGGCTTTCAATGTCGAAGGAACCGAGAAAATTCTGCTTGACGGTGAAAAGTTACCGGAAATCGAAAATACTCGACTTTGGCTGTATTATAAGCCGGTCGGTCTGGTAACAACCCATAAAGATACCGATGGTCGTCCGACGGTTTTTGATAATCTGCCGGTCGGAATGCCGCGTGTGATCAGTGTCGGGCGTTTAGATTTAAATTCGGAAGGATTGTTGCTTTTAACCAACAGCGGTGAATTATCGCGCAAGCTGGAGCTACCGTCTAATGGTTGGAGCCGCCGTTATAAGGTGCGTGTACATGGAATTGTTAATAAGAAAAAATTGGTAGATTTGGAAAACGGTGCGGTAATTGACGGCATTCAATACGGTCCGGCCAAAATTGAAATTGAAAGTCAAAACGGTTCTAACAGTTGGTTAATCGTGACACTTAGTGAAGGTAAAAATCGTGAAATCCGCAAGTTGATGAAGTCTGTCGGTTTAGAGGTGGCACGTTTGATACGTTTATCGTACGGACCTTTTCAATTGGGTAGCTTAAAAAAAGGCGAAGTTAAAGAAGTTCCGCAAAAGGTGCTTAAAGAACAGTTGGGAAAT
This sequence comes from uncultured Alphaproteobacteria bacterium, assembly GCA_947167235.1. Taxonomy (GTDB): domain Bacteria; phylum Pseudomonadota; class Alphaproteobacteria; order RF32; family CAG-239; genus RUG410. The sequence continues at coordinate 5,261 of CAMVHF010000073.1, read as the reverse complement.
AAGCTATGAGAATAGTGGCGGGAAAATATCGCGGTAAAAAATTATGGGCACCCGAGGGAAAAGATGTGCGTCCGACATCGGAACGTGCCAGAGAAGCGATTTTTAATATCTTATATTCGCATTTCGGCGGTGATTATGCGTCAATGGATATGGCCGATATTTTTGCCGGTACGGGGGCCTTCGGTTTTGAGGCATTGTCGCGCGGGTTCAAAAGCGTAACGTTTGTCGATATTAATACCACGGCCGTTGAGAAAAATGCCAAACTTTTTTTGCAAGAACATGAAAAAATTAAAATGATGCGTGCCGATGCCACTAAATTACCGCGAACCAGACAAAAATTTAATTTGGTGTTTACGGATGCACCTTATGCCCGCAGTTTGACCGAAAAAACATTGGAACAACTTTTACTGAAAGAATGGTTGGCAGATAAAGCCATCTGCATTGTGGAAGTTCGTAAAGATGAGCTGTTTCCACTGTCCGAAGCCTTTGAATTGTTGGATGAAAGAGTTTATGGTTTGGCTCGGGTACTTTTTTTAAGATTAAAATAATTTTTTTGTCAAAAAATGTTGCTATTTAATTTAAAGTGTGATACATTTAAGGCAAATTAATGCTCTATTGGAGGAATCATGGCTAAGACACATATCGAAAATACCCAGCTTCCTAATGTGAAAGAAGAATATACCGAGGAAAGCGTTGCCGAAAAACTCAATAATAAATTGCGTGAGTTGCGTGCGGTTATGCGTGCCAATAATGAGGAAGAGGCTGAAGCCAACGCTATGTTGGAGCTTGTTAAGCAAGATGCCGCAAATGATAAAGAAAAACAATTGCAGCCGGCTTACAGCGCTGAAGAAATTGCGCGTGAAGAAAAGAGTATTCAAAAAAGCTTTGATAATCAGAGCTATATGGACGAGGCCAAAGAAATAACCAAACAGCAGCAATGGCTTAAAGAATACGGTGCTTCTTTTGTACAGTTGTATCAGATTAAAGAAGAGCACGATAAACGCGGTGAGCCTGAAAAATTAACATTAACTGAAATAGACCTGGCTGAAAATAAAGATATTTTGACTGAAGATCAATATAATAAAATGAATGCCGATCCGGAAGGTAAATTGCGCGAATTGGCTTTGCGTGTAGAAGGTGAAGAAGAAAATTTTGATGTCGTGATGACTGAATACAATATTCCGAACAGCGACAAAAAAATTAAAATGCAGCTTTCGTTTGACGATGATACTTTAGCACAGATTAATGCCGAAAAATTAAAACGTATTTTTGAGTTTTGTGAAAAATACGGTTTGCCAACTTCAGATATGTCTATTCACTACGGTTATGACGGAAGTATTGATGTCAGTGAAGAATTGCGGATTCAGCAAGAACGTTTGACCGAAATGACGGCGCAGGCCAAGGATATGATTGAAAAAGAAGGGCAGGCGCGTGACGATATGGAAGGCAAAGCCGTTGAAGAACACGCCAAAGCCATTCAAAAAGAGTATGACGATATTGTGGCCGCAAACGGCGGTGTTGTACCGGAAGGACTTTCCAAAGATGATATAGCCGAAGAACCGATTATTGAAGATTCCGAGCTGTTGAACAGTGGTAAATCGCAGCTTTCGGCAGATAAAGAAGACGATAAAAAAACAATTGGTTTGAGTGCTCAGTCAGCAGATCCGAACGCTCCGACAGCAGATCCGAACGCTCCGACAGCAGATCCGAATGCACCGACAGCAGATCCGAATGCACCGACAGCAGATCCGAATGCGCCGACCGCAGATCCGAACGCGCCGGCAGCAGATCCGAATGCGCCGACACCGGCTCAACCGAAAAATAAAAAAGTTATAACCCAAAAGATGGCCGAGGAAAAATTTGAAGAATGGATCGGTACTTCAAAAGGGTTGAGTAAACGTAAAGGTTATTCGTATTATAAACGGCATACAGGTTGGTTTGGTAGCGGCTGGGCTCAGTTTGTGATTTATGATACGGAAGATAAAGATAATTTATCGGAAGATGGACGTAAAGATAAAGATGGTCATTATAAATGGCATTATTCGTTTAAGTTGTATGTCAAAGTCGATGAAAACGGTTTGCATCTGGCTTATCGTACGCCAAATAACAAAAAAATGGATGAATCGATTATCGGCGGTATTGCCGGCCAACTTAAAGATTTGGGCTATACACATGTGTATTTCCCGAAAGGTATACCGGATTCCGAAAAAAGTATGTGGCGTAAAGCTTTGGCTGAAAAGGGAATTGTGCCGATAGGCATCAGTTTGGATCGCTCAAAGGCCGAAGGTATGCTTAAAGCCGCTAAAGAAAAACTGAGTGGCGAAGAATATAGTACGTTTAAATGGAAACTCGGTTTGCAGATGGATAAAAACAATAAATCCAAGGGTAAAGTCGTTGACAGTTCGGAACAGGCCTTTATTGACGGTTTAATTAATTCTCATAAATATGCGGCTTTTACCGACGGCTTTACACTGAATCTGAAAAGCAAAATGCAGAAAATATTGCGTGAAAGAGATCCGAGTATGGGCGCTGTCAGAAAAATTGCAGCTTTCAGAACGCTCAGCCATGTTTATGATGTTTATGCCGATGCGGTCAGTAAGGGTATCAGTTTTATGAGTAACCCTAAATTAACCCCGAGAGAAAAGACCCTTATCAGTCAGTTGCACTTGGATGGTAATCCGGAGAAGTTAAGTCTGGGACAGATGGAACAGCTGTTTGATGTATTGTATAAGCATCAGGTTGACAGTGTTAAAACGGAAATGTATGCTCAACTCATTGATGAACGTACCAATCCGGGCGTATTTGTCAGACGTTCGCCTAAAGTTATCATCAGCGAGCTGTATAAAAATGCGCGTAACGGCTGTGAAGCTATTAATGAAGATTTGGCAGCTAAAGGTATTGATGAAATCGGGCTTATTAAATCAGCCGATGTTTCTTTGGAATATGCCGACTTCTTAAATAATTACTGGCCGGAATATAATCGTAATCATCCGACTTCGCAAAACGGTGCCGGACGCAGTGACGGGGCAACCGAACCTGATAACAGATCAGCCGAACCGGATAATCGTTCACCGGAAAATGCGCCGCGTAAGAAAGTTACGGAAATTTCTAAAGGTACCGTTGAGGCTGTGGCAAAGGAAAGCGGTAGAGATGAGACAAAGACAACCGCAGCAGAACCGAAAAAGAACGATGATGTTAAAAAGTCTGATGAGCCGGTCGTATCCAATGAAGGTAAAAAAGAGCCGCAGAAGTCGTCGAGAGAAGCTGTTCGTCGCCGAGTCAGAGCATCAATTGACGCAGCTCGCACCATATCACCGACAACCTATACGCAAGTCCAAAAGGCGCGTGGCGATAGAGGCGCTTAACGAATATATTTTGTATGAAAGGAAACCCGCCGAATTATTCGGCGGGTTAAATTTTTGGTATGCGGGATATTACAGTGATTTTTCGATAATACCGCCACCGAGAATAATATCATTTTGGTACAGAACAACGGATTGTCCGGGAGCTATAGCTTTTTGCGGTGCAAAAAAGCGTACTTCGATTTTATCATCCTCCAGAGGGATTACTTTAACAGCCGTCGGTTGCTGCGAAGAGCGAATTTTGGCATCACATTCCAGCGGTTCGCTTAAGCCCGAAATGGCTGACCAATTTAAATTTTCGGCAATTAATCCGGAACTTTGACATTCTTCTTCAAAACCGACAATAACCTCGTTTTTATCTTTGTTAAAACCTAAAACATACAGCGGACGTTCGGCCGCAATACCCATACCGCGGCGTTGGCCGATGGTGTAATTCCAAATCCCCTTATGTTGGCCTAAAATTTTACCGTCACGGGTTACAAAATTGCCGATTTGCGGCTCATTTTGCAAAATATCATTAATATCACCGGAGTAAAAATCCTGACTGTCCGGTTTTTCCGAAACAGGTAAACCGAATTCGGCGGCAAGTTCGCGTACCTGCTTTTTGGTCAGTCCGCCGAGCGGCATTAAAACACGCGCCAATTGTTGCTGATTTAAGCGATACAGAAAATATGATTGGTCTTTGGTTTGGTCTATACCGCGTTTGATTTCATAGCGGCCGCTTTGCTCGTTAAATAAAATTTGCGAATAGTGGCCGGTTGCAAATTTATCAAATTCGATCCCTTGTGCCGCAGCTTCTTCCGGTAAGGCATTGAATTTGATGTATGAATTGCACATCACGCACGGATTAGGTGTGCGACCGGCTCTGTATTCATGCTTAAAGTTTTCAAGAACCATTTGTTTATAGCGAGCTGAGCAGTCTAAAACATGATAGGGGATATCAAGCTTTTTGCAAATATCTTCGGCCACTTGAATATCTTGTTCTTCATGCGGTGAAAAACAAGAATCGGCGTGAATATCGCCGTTAAATTTGGTGTTTTTATCCCATATTGACATTGTGGCGCCGATGACTTCATGACCTTGTTTTTTTAGCATACAGGCAACCACTGAAGAATCAACACCGCCGCTCATACCAACCAAAATTTTCATATATAGTCCTTTGTAAAAGAAAGAACTCCGAATTCTTAATCCGAAGTTCTTTGTTTAAAATATTGTAATACTAGAACGGAATATCATCGTCTAAGTCAGACGGTGTTGCAGCCGCACTGTTATCCCAACCCGAAGACGGAGCGGCAAATACGTCGCTTCCGGCAACCGCGGCAGAATCACCGCCGTTACGGCTGTCTAACATGACTAAAACACTGTTAAAGCTTTGTAAAACAACTTCGGTCGTGTAACGGTCATTACCGTTGGTATCTTTCCAAGAACGGGTTTGCAACTGACCTTCTATATAGACCTTAGAGCCTTTACGCAGATATCTTTCAGCTGTATCAGCCAAAGACGGATTGAAAATAACAACACGATGCCATTCGGTTTTATCTTTGCGCTCACCGGTGTTTTTATCTTTCCACGAATCAGATGTCGCAACGCGTAAGTTTACGATTTTAGCCCCTGTCTGCGTATTGCTGACAGTCGGATCGGCACCTAAATTGCCGACCAATATAACTTTGTTAATGCTTCCAGCCATTATTTTTTCCTTATTATTAAATTAAACTTATCACAGCATACTTTATTTTTGTAAAAGCGCAACCTTTAAAAGCTGCGCTCCACATTTTTTTAGGCCGCTTTTTCGTTATTGGTTTCACTTAATTCAGCCAAGACTTCCTTCTTTAATGTAACGTTGTCGGATTTACCGGTTGCAAATACAGGCAACTTTTCACGGTATAAAATGATACGCGG
>CAMVHF010000072.1 GCA_947167235.1 uncultured Alphaproteobacteria bacterium | reverse complement strand
AAAATAAAATAAACATAATTGCACAAAAAGCTACCTGTCCGGTAGCTTTTTTTATTATTCATTTGCTTAAATAAAGAACCATGTTGCCAAATATATAAATGTCATCAATCCGATATAATTATTATCCATGTTATAAAAAATAAGTACTATTACTTTTTTCATACTTTACTTTTATTTGATATTGTCATAATATTTTTGACAGATATATTTTTTAGGAGGTACATGATGAAAACAAACGAATCTGGTCGTTCAATGATTGAAATGCTTGGCGTACTCGCCATTATCGGCGTTCTATCAGTCGGTGGTATTGCCGGTTATTCAAAAGCCATGATGCAATACAAAATCAACAAAACCGCCGACCAAATTACTCAAATTGTCGGTAATGTCCGCACATTGTTCGGTAGTCAGAAAACTTATGCGGCCCTCGGAACTGGCGGAATTCAAACTAGCTTAGTTAAAAAAGCCCATCTGGTTCCGGATGAAATGTGGAATGCTGCCGGCACTGCTCTGGAAAACGCCTTCGGCGGCAGCGTTGCTATCACTTCCGGTCGAAAGAAAGCTGAAAATGACAATAAAGCTTTCGGTATCGTTTTAGCGGGTATACCTGAAGATGCCTGTATGGCTCTGGCAACTTATGATTGGGGTTCAGGTTCTTCTTCCGGCTTGATTTCCATAGGTGTAAATGATGCAACCGTTTACACAATGACAACAACTGTCGGCTGTGCCGGTTCGTCTGCTGCCGGTAAAGCCATTGGCTGCCCGAACGGTGCAACCGTTACCGTCCCGATGCCGGTTAATATTGCGGCAACCGCATGTGGAATCGGTGATGGCAACACAATTTCAATAAAATTCTATTAATCTATTTATCATAAAAAAGACCGCCGGTTCAATCGGCGGTCTTTTTTTTATATCCTATTGCAAAATAAGTTCGGTATTTTTTCAAAAAATGGTACAAGCGGGCGGACTCGAACCGCCTACCTACTTCTTAGGAGGAAGTCGCTCTATCCTGATGAGCTACGCCTGTAACAGAGGGCATTTTATCGCTTTGCAGATGAAATGTCAATCTCTTTATATAATCACTTCTGCAGTATTTGCCGGATTGAAGTTGTTGAACGAACCGGCAATAAGTCTTTAGGAATCCGATTACTGACAACATAACGGATACCCATTTTTTCAATAAACTCTTGTTTTTCAGGGCTGTCACCGTCGCTGTTTACAAAAAATACATCAGGTTTAATTTGTTTGATTTCTTCGGCAAAATCCAGTTTACCGCTTCCTTTGGCAATAAATGCCTGATGCACATACTTAAGGGCGGAAACCATATACAACCTTTCGTCCTGCGTATATAAGGTTGGCTGATGTTTCAATTCTTCAACGGTTTTATCCGAACCGATTGAAACATATAATTCACCATAAGACGAGGCTTCTTCCAGAAAGCGGATATGCCCGCTGTGCAAAACATCAAAACAGCCGGAAACAAATACTTTTCTCATTTTTTTCTCACACTTATCTTCATAACCGGAATACCGAACAAATAATACTTAGAGGTAATTTTATTTTCCATCTTCCGTATTTTCCAAACCGGAATACCGAATATACGCCAAACCTGTCGTCCGTTCTGCTTATTATACGCACACAGCGGCAAGAAATTGAATAATTTAAAAGATTTTTTGTAAGCCTCTTTTTTCTTCGCAGGTTTACTCAACTGAGCATCTATTTGTTTTTGCCACATCAATTTCGGCGCGTCAATAAGCGAAAACTTTTCCGGCGGCATAATCAGCCCTAAGAAAATACTCGGATTAGAAACGCGTGTGCCGATAAACTGTTTGCTCTGACGACAAATTTCGACATTTGCCAGAATTTTAACAATCATTTTATGGCGCTGTGCATCGGTAACTTTCGAAAAATCGGCATACACAAATCCGGATTCATCCGGTTCACACAAACTGAATATTTTGTATTCCGGCAGTTTTTGCTTAAATTCTTCAACAACGCCGTAATCATCCGTAAATACAAACAAATTACGTTCATCATACTTCATAATTTCTTGGATATAATCATCCGCCGATAAAAGTTGTTGTTTACGCCATTTGACTTCAAGCTTGATATCCCCTCTTCGGACCTGAACGGCAATATAATTATCCGGCAATTTGATTTTCTTTTGCAACTTACCGATTTCTTCACGAGTTTTATCATTTAAGCGATATACACTGCGCGCAATTTTCGAAGCACAGGCGAAACTGTTACCGAATATATGAAGTTTCGGAAAATTAAAAGCTTTGCTTATAAACGCATCATTTTCAAATACATCATAGAAAATATCCTGCGTCAGGAAATTAACATTATTCTCTCTTTTATATTTATCGGACGGCTTAAAATTTCTAGAATACCTAGTATTAATTGCTTCCATACCGGCAGGATTAACCTCTTCGGTAAAAGGTTCAAAAAACTCATTCCACCCGCTTTTTCCGATGTTTGAATTATGCGACGAAAGGCAAAACTTTATCGCCTTATCATAGGCATAAACCATTGAAAACAACATATTATTGATTTCAGAAAACAAACCGGCGCTATCTCCGACACGATAAACCAATTTTTTCATAAATCCGGAATTTTCCGAACCGTATGCGTCTAAATCCAGCTCGGCACGCGAGCGCACCACAACTTCAGGTTCGACATCGCCTTCAGCAACATCATCATAATGCCACTCGGCACGCAAACGCTCGGCATCGGCACGGCGAATATCCTTATATTTTTCGCTGTTGGATAAGCCGCCGTATTCAAATACGCAAATCGGCAATCTGATATGGTACGGAATAACTTTATGCTGCAATAACAGACGCAAATTTAAATCATAATCAGCAACAACCTTATACCCCTCATCGTATCTGCCGTATTTTTCAAACAGTGATTTTTTATAAAAAATTGACTGATGGCAAATATTTTTTCCTTTGCAAAGCGGATTATCATATTCTCGCAATACTTTTCTGCCGTCTGCCAAAATTAAAAGTGCATCGCCGTACACAAATTCACTTTCTGGATATTGTTCGGTTACATCGGCAACTTCGGCCAACACATCGGGTGAAAAAAACGTATCACCGGAATTCATAAAAATCACATAATCGCCTGAAGCCATATCAATACTTTTATTCATGGCATTATAGACACCCTTATCCGGCTCGGAAACATATTTTGTGACAACTTTCGCCGTTTTCAAGAATTCAGCCGTTCCGTCTTTGGAACCGCCATCGACAACAATACTTTCAAAATTTTTATAAGTTTGTTGCTCAAGGCTCTTGAGTGTCTTTTTCAGTTCATCAATATTATTATAGCACGCCGTAACGACTGAAAATTTTGCATTTTTTGCTTTCATTATAATTTACCTCCTACACTGTTGTACCGATAACCGGCACGCCGAAAAGATAGTACATTTTTGTTCCGTCACTGTTCGGGCAACATGCAAAGAAAGGAAAATTAAACAAATACAGAAGAATTCCCCCCCCCGTTGCATTAATTTTTTTATACACTTCAATATTAAATAATTTTATTGTAATATAAGTACCTTTGGCACCGACACGCTCAAGATCGGCGGCTGATAACTCCTGTATATCATAAAACTTATCTATATTCTTGGGCAGAAAACCGGCCTGTGAGCCTATCTGATACTTTTTCTCCATTGCCGTAAAGAATGATTTCATCTTTTTATAATATTGTCGTCCCCATTTACTCTTCCAATTTTCATCACGACTGTAAAACTTATACCAATGCAAGGCTTTTCGAGCCAGATAATCGGTAAAAACGGGACGGAAAGCTTCCGCATGCCCGGAAGATTCAACATACTGCAATATTTTATCGCCGATTAAATGTTCATACCATAAGTCATTGCGGGTATATGTCACGGATTGCGTATTTTCGAAATGCACATACAGCGATTTATTAATAACCGAAAATGTATCGGCAAACACCAAAGCCTGACAAATAAACGGATTATCATCGACACATCGGGCATTTAGCCAAAATCTTATCTTATAATCATCGAGAAACTTTTTCTTATAAATATAACACCATGCCCACCCGCTTATAAGCCAATTAAATTTCAACCGATACAGTTTAATATTCGGCTGCGCCAAATACGGTAAAAAAGGCTTTATCATTTTTTGATTACGTTTATAGTATCCGAAATCATAACAATAGCTGAAATCAAACAGCACCAAATCATTTCCGTTACGATGCGCCTGATTATAAGCAATTTCGCAAGCATCCGGCTCAAACCAATCATCTTGATCCATAAACATAATATACTCACCGGAGGCATTTTCAAGGGCGGCATTCTTAGCTTTTCCCTGTCCGCCGTTTTGCGGCATATTCATAATTTTGAAGCGCTTATCTTTGTGCGCATAATCCTGCAATATATCAAGGCTGTTATCGGTAGAGCAATCATTGACGCAAATAATCTCTATATCTTTAAGCGTCTGACAAACAAGATTATCCAAACCGCGGCGCAGAAATGCCGCACCGTTGTAAACCGGAACTATTACTGAAACCTTGGGATTTATCATCTCTGCCCCTATCCGAAAAACAATGTTTTATATAAAACACTTCCCTTTATGTGTCAAACAAATTCAAACTTTCGACACCAAAAATTCTTTAATCGGTTTATAGCTTTTGCGATGTTCGGGTGTAATACCGTATTTTTTCAAGCCCTCAATATGGTCTTTGGTACCGTATCCGGCATTTTTTTCAAACCCGTATCCCGGATATATTTGCGCCATTTTCTGCATCAGCTTGTCACGATATACTTTAGCTAAAATACTGGCGGCGGCAATTGAATACGACTTGGCATCGCCGCCGATATGGCACGATGCCGCACACGGAAATTTTGCCGGCAAACGATTTCCGTCTATCAAGGCAAATTGCGGTTTTGTGTTTAATTTTTCAACAGCTCTGGTCATCGCCAAGAAGGTTGCCTGCAAAATATTCAAAGCATCGATTTCGGCGGCACTCGCCTCGCCTATGCCGTAGCACAAATGCCCGATTTCGGCTTCTTTAAGCAGCAGCTCATACAAATGTTCCCGCTTTTTGGTACTTAATTTTTTAGAATCATTAATTCCCTGCAATAACTCGGGGTTAATTTCGCGCGTTAAAAACACGACGGCACCGGCCACCACCGGCCCTACCCACGGGCCGCGGCCGGCTTCATCGACACCGCAAACAAAACCCTGATATTTATCTTCCAAACTCCAGTCCGGCATAAATTCCTCCTACATGCAATTTATGCCATTATATAAAATTACATCTGCATCTCAAGCTAATGCTTTATAATTTCCACACCTTCATATTCGGCCTCAATTATACCGCCGATAACCACGGCTACATTATCAAAACCGACCTTTTCAAACATCTCTGCGGCATGTGAGGCCCTGATACCCGATGCACACAAAATATGAATCGTCTGCTCATCGGATATATTATTTTCTTTGATAAACTCCACCGGATCAAGTTCATTTAAGCTTTTGAAAACATGCGGCAATTTCAACTTTTCCGTATCATGTTCTTCAGGTGAACGCACATCTAAAATAAATGATTTATCCGTTAAACTGTGTGGCTTTACAAAACGCATACGACCTCCTTTATTTTAGAGATAATCCAAAATGCGTTTTTTTAAATAGTCTGAATGTTCGGGTTTACCACGAACCGCCGCCACCGCCGCCGAAACCGCCGCCGGAAAATCCGCCGCCGCCCCGACTGCTCGATTTACTGATACCGCCGTTGGCAACCGAAGGCTGTGTCATTAAATTCATGGATTTTGAAAATCTGTTAAGATTTTTGAGATTGCCTTTATACCAGTCAGGATTCAAATCCGTAATACTCTCAAATTGCTTAATCCACTTATCCGAAACGCCTAAAATATAAGCATACGGCAAGATATCATAAAAATATTCCGGATTTTCGTTGACCAACAATTCCAAGCGGTTTTTCTCGGCAACATTAATGAATTTTTTTAAGCCCAGCAATTCGCCTTTGGACTTTCGACCGGTAAAATTAAGCTGCGGCATTTGAATATAGCAAATAATCGAGATAATTACACCGAAAAAGCCGCATTGTACCTGCAATGAATTGGTATTATCCATCGAATTAACAACTTGTTGCAAAAACAAATAGAACACAAATACCGCAAATATTGCCGGACCGAGTAACGACTTTATATTCCTCCGAAATAAGGCCAGAAAAAAACCGCAAACCATACCGGACAGCAACAGGCCTATCATATCGTCATCCATACGATAGTGGTTCAGGGCAAACGCCGTTAATAGTGCAATACCCACCGCCAATAAGAACATAAAACAGTCAACGGCTTTATTAACCGAAACGGCAGAAAAAAACTTACTCTTATAGCCGTTCATACTTTTTAAAATCGAATCACAATCTTTGTAGAATGTCCTTGATTTTTCCAAATCACTCTTGCTGACTGTCGGTAATTGATGAGTTCCGCGCTTAAATAGCGCCGCCATAAATTTTTTCATGGCGGCATTGTTGCCGTCATAGTCTTTGAGGCGATTAAGCGCAAAATCTTTATCATCGGCGACAATGCCTATAAATCCTTGATGAGCCAGTGCAATCAACATGGCTACCAAACTCTTTGACGTAATTTTTTCTTTGCAAACCTGTTCGGCCTCATACACATTAAAATCCTTCGGCGGATAAAACGATACAACCGGTGTAATATGCGCATCTTTACCAAATAAAAACCAGATGGAAAACGACAACAGACTCATAATGATAATTGCCCACAGTGTTACCGGAATCCACGGATTATCTTTTTGGTTAAAATAACCGGTCGGCAATTCCATCCGCAACGTTATACCGTTATACGGCGGCAAAGGCTGAGAAGTTTCACCGATGATTTCATTTTCAAACATCGTAAATGTTGCCCCGTCCTTAAAGCCGGCGGTGCCGTATTCACCGATTGAAAGGCCGACTTTAGATTTATCGTACGGTGCCGGTAATTTAACCTTAAAGCGCACTTTTTCAATGGTTACCGGCCATTGAGTACCGATAATATTGTAGTAAAATTCGTGCCGATCACCGAATAACTGATGCTTAAATGAAATGCTGTAATTCTGTACACCGGTTACCAAAGTATCGGGAGAACCGATTTTTAAGCGTACATTTCCGAGACCGCCCTCAACCTTGTAACGGTTATTAACGCTTATCGAAGATACATCGCTGTTTTTGATCGGGATATCGCGGAAAATACCATGCGATGCCACCTGAAAATCCGCCGTTATATATTCATGAACCGTCACAACTTGTTCACGGTTCACCGAAAGTTCGATATCATAACTTTTAATCACAAAGTTCTCTGCCCGTGCCGAAAAACCGCACAGAGATAAAGCGATAGAAAATAATAAAAACAAAAACTTATTAATGCTCATTAAAGTTCAACCTTAATATTAGTACGTTCGTTTTCTTCCGCAATAAACAGCTTTTCTCTTCTAAAACCGAACATTTCTCCGATAATATTGGTCGGAAAAACATCTAAAAACGTATTATACTCGCGCACCGTCCCGTTATAATATTTACGGGCGTTAGCAATATCGTTTTCGACATTTTCCAATTGTTGCATAAGCGTGGTATACGTTTGATTAGCTTTCAAATCCGGATAATTTTCGGCTACCGCGACAAACTTGGTTAATGTCTGTCCGAGCACCATATTGGTATCGATTTTATCTTCGGCGGATAGGCCCTGATAGTCACGGGTACGGATTTCGGTCAATTCTTTTAAAATGCTCTTTTCGTACTGAGTATAATTTTTCACAAGTTCGATTAAATTCGGCACCAAATCCCAACGTTTTTTTAAGTAGACATCCATTGTCGCAAAGGCTTCACGCACATAGTTGCGATACGAAATCCTTTTATTGTAAGCACTGATTAAATAACCAATGATTGCCAATACAAACAATAACATAAATTGCCATACTGCCATTTTACTTCTCCTTTAGGGAAGATATTAGCATAAAACAATTAAAAGAGTCTATACATTT
>CAMVHF010000071.1 GCA_947167235.1 uncultured Alphaproteobacteria bacterium | reverse complement strand
ATTCAACCATCAGCGGAAATATCGTCGGTTCCGGTGCAAATCAAGGCACAATCAACGTTAAATCCGCTTGGGAAATGACGGGTACCGCTATTAATCAAAATATTAACGTTGAAGACGGCGCAATCTTGACCGCCGGTGCCGGAAACTTGGTTTCTTCCGACAACTTAAATGTTAAAGACGGTGCGGAAGTTGATATTACAAATTCCAAGGTAGCGGTCGGCGATGCAAGCTTTGAGAGCGGTTCAAAACTGAGCTTAAAAGTTAATTCGTTGGGCGATTTCGGTGCCTTTACCGCTAATAAAATTGCGGTTGCCGATACCGGTGCAAAACTTTCGGTAACTTTGGCACAAGGCATTCAAAATGGCACGGTTCAGCTTTTGAAAGTTACTTCAACTGCAGCAGAAGACCAAAACTTCAACAACTTTGAAGATGTTACAGATAACAATATGTATGTGTTCGAAAAAGTTGATAAAAACGGTTTGTATAACATTAAATTAGCAAAGACGGCCAAAGAAGTTGTCGAAGAAACCGGCGGTACGGCAACCGAAGCCAGAGCAGCTGAAGCATGGGTTGACGGGGATCAATTCGATGAGGGAACAAAAGCAGCCGAAGTTGCCAACGCATTGGCAGATTTAGCTCAAAATGAGCCTAAAGAATTTACCAAAGCTTTGTCGGTTGTTGCCCCGCAAGAAGCACCGAGAGCTCAGTCGGAATTAACCGAATTATCGGATAAATTATTGCTGACAGTCGGTAAATACCTATCTAACCAGGATATCGGCGGTTTGTCATCGGGTGATGCTTTGCAAGATGTTACCATCTGGGCAAAAGGTTACTACGGTGAATCCAAACTCTCTAATTACGGAAAAGTCAAAGGCTTTGATTCCAAAAACAAAGGCGTGATTGCCGGCTTTGATAAAAAACTCAATAAAGCCGTTAAAGTCGGTGCCGGTTTCCAATACAACGATAGCGATGTCGATGCTTATCATCGTGATGTTGAGGTTGATTCGCTGGTCGGCTTTGTATACGGCGAATATCGTCCGAGCAAATGGTTCGTCAGCGGCGTAGCCAGCTTCGGTAAAGCCGATTATGACGAAGAAAAACATGCGCTCGGGGTAAAAATCAAAGATAATTACAGTGCCAATGTTTACAGCCTGCAGGCCTTGACCGGTTATGACTTCAAATACGTTACACCGGAAATCGGCGCTCGTTATTATCGGATTAAACGCCACGGCTATACCGATAACATCGGCCAAAGCGTATCGGGTAAAGATATGGACTTAATGCGCGGTGTATTCGGCCTTCGCAGCTCGTATGAGTTCGGTATGTTCAAGCCGGAAGTTTATGCCGGTATTACCTATGACTTTGTCAGCGATGAAGATAATGCGCTTGTCTCACTTCCGAACGGCTCAAGCTATACGGTTGACGGCAAACGCTTAAAACGCTTCGGTACGGAGTTCAGTTTGAATGTTACGGCGCAAGTTACCGACAATACCAAGATCGGTGCCGGCTATGAGGGTAAGTTCCGCGAACATTACCAAGACCATACCGGTATGATTAGCGTTAAATACGAATTCTAATCGTTGAACAGTAACCAAAAAACACCTCTTGAATAAAATCAAGGGGTGTTTTTTTGTGTTTATATCTGTCATTTTTAATAATTTGTAAAATAAATCCGAATATAATCCGTATCGTTAATATATGAGGAAAAAAATGAAGAAACTTTTATATTTATTTGTTTTAGCGGGATTTATTTTGTATACATCAGCAGCTTGTGCCGCTTCGAAAAAAGATGATGTCACACCGCCTAAAGAATGGACTACATGGTTGGACGGGTTAAAGCGTGAGATGTTGGCTAAAGGAATTTCACAAAAGACCATAGATAAAGCGTATAAAGGTAAAAATTATTACCATAAAACACCGGAAGTCGTTAAATTGGATAAAAAACAAACCGAATTTGTTTTGACAACGGCCGCATATGTTAACCGATTAGTCAGTAAGCAACGCGTTAAAGATGCGCGTAAAAATTACGATAAACTTAAGAAAAAATATAAAAAGATCGAGTCCGAGTATAATGTTCCGTTTAATTATATTACGGCTTTTTGGGCTGTGGAAACAAATTTCGGTCAGAATAAAGGCAAACATAACTTAATCGACAGTTTGACCAATTTGAGTTATAAAAATCGCCGCGCCAAATTTTTCAAAAACGAATTGTATAATGTTTTGAAAATTATGGATAAAACAAACTTAAGTGAAGCAAAAATGCTCGGTTCGTGGGCCGGTGCGATGGGACACTTTCAATTTATGCCGTCAACCTATAACAGTTATGCGGTAGATTATGACGGGGATAAAGTGCCGGATATTTGGAATTCGTTACCGGATGCTATTGCTTCGGCGGAGAATTATCTGACCAAACTCGGCTGGAAAAAAGATGAACCGTGGGGAATGCGTGTTCAACTGCCGTGGGATTTCGATTTCAAAGAAGTCGGTCGGCAAAACAAAAAAACGGTGGCCGAGTGGAAAAAAGCCGGAATTTTGACTTTTGCCGGCAAAAAGTTGCCGTATGACGATGATATGAAAGGTTCGATTATTTTACCGGATGGCCGCAAAGGACCGGCTTATATCGTGTTCGGTAATTTTAACCGCGTTATGATTTGGAATCGCTCGGATAACTATGCCATTGCGGTTGTCACATTGGCCGATTATATTGCAAATCGTAAACAAAACTGGACACCGCTCGATGTAACGGGGCAGTATGTGATGAATAATGAAGAAATTGAGCTTATTCAAAAATTCTATAATAAAACCGTTAAAGGCACAAAACTGAAAGCCGATGGAAAACTCGGACCTAAAACCCGTGCGGCGGTTAAGGTTTTACAACATAAAGCCCGACTACCGGAAGACGGGTATCCGGATTACAGGTTGTTGGAAAAAATCAAGAAATATGATGCCAAAGTCGGCTTTTATGTTCCGCCGTCTGAACGTAAACCTAAAAGAAAGTAAGGTTGAATAAGTGCGTAATAATGCTTGAAGAAAGAATAAAAAAAGATTAATCTCTTGGGTAAAATTGGTCTTAATATTTGATAGTTAAACAATGAATTGTATTAAAATAGTTTTAGCAATGTCGGCCGTTCTCGGGATGTTAACTTCCTGTACGACCGGCACACCGGAATTATCCGGGTTATCTCCGCAGGCACGGGCAGAAATCATTAAGAATTACGGCGGTGTATATAAAGTCGGTAATCCTTATAAAATTGCCGGCAGATGGTACTATCCGAAAGAAGATTACAACTATTCCGAAGTCGGTATGGCTTCATGGTACGGGGAAGATTTTAACGGTAAAAAAACCGCTAACGGCGAACGTTATAATATGAATACTTTAACCGCCGCGCACCGTACATTGCCGCTGCCGAGTATCGTACGGGTAACCAATTTGCAGAACGGGCGTTCGATTGTGTTGCGTGTTAATGACCGCGGACCGTATGTTAAAGACCGTATTATCGATTTATCAAAACATGGTGCTCAGCTGTTAGGCTATATGGGACAAGGAACAACCAAAGTCAAAGTTGAAATTATGGCAAAAGAGAGTAAAGCCTTAAAAGAGGCCTTACTGACCGGAAAAGTTTCAGAAGATACGGCCGAAGCTTCCACACCGGCACCGTCTTTGTACGAATCATCCGAAGAACGTGTAAAGATTTCAAAAGCCGAATATGCCGCTGAACAAGCTGAAATTTATGCCAGTGCAGGGGATGTTAAAGTTCAAACCGGCACATATAAGCCGACAGGTCAGACGGCAGAACCGGCTGTTTACGGCAGTGCTGCCGGCAAAGATGGCGAAAAACGTGTTGCATCAATGGGACAGGTCGCCGCCAATGCCTCAAAGGTTTCGGAAAATCAGGGCGTTTACGGTAAAGCCGCCGCTAATCCGAATAAGGCCGATACAAGAGCCGTTAAATCCAATGATTATCAATATGTCAGCGATTATTACTATATTCAGGCCGGTGCATTCAGCAGCTATGATCTGGCGCACAAACAAATGGTTCGTCTTAAAGAATACGGCAGCAGCCATATTGTTCCGGCAACAGTCGGCGGTAAAAAATATTACCGCGTTTCGGTTGGTCCGTTCAGTCGTATTGAAGAGGCTAAAGTTGCGCAGGCCAAATTGACTTATTACGGTATTAAAGATACGAAGATTGTTAAAAAATAGGAGATTAAAATGAAGTCGAAGAATTTGGGAATAAGTGCTTTATTATGCGGGGTTGCTTTTTGTTGGCAGGCTCAGGCTTATGAAACCGCGGCACGAAATGCTATTTTGATGGATTTTGATACCGGCGAATATTTGTTTGAAAAAAATATAGAAGAAAGCGTTCCGCCGGCTTCTATGAGCAAGTTGATGACCGTTTATATTTTGATGAGCAAAATTAAAGACGGCAGTGTCAAGCTAGATGATACATTTTCGGTCAGTGAAAATGCTTGGCGTAAAGGGGGCGCTGCTACCGGCGGTTCAACCATGTTTTTATCCATCGGGGATAATGTTTCGGTTGAAAATCTGATTAAAGGTATTGTTATTCAATCCGGTAATGATGCTTGTATTGCCGTTGCCGAAAATATATCCGGTTCGGAAGAAGATTTTGCGATTTTGATGAATAAAACCGCCAAGAATTTAGGCTTGAAACACAGCAGTTTTGCCAATTCGACCGGTTTGCCACATCCGGATCAAAAAATGTCAATGGAAGATTTAGCTATTTTATCACATCATATTATTCAGGAATTTCCTGATTTATACCACTATTTCAGCGAAAAAGAATTTACCTACAATAAAATTAAACAAGGCAACCGGAATCCGCTTTTGTATTCCATGGAAGGTGCCGACGGTTTGAAAACCGGTCATACCGAGGAAGCCGGTTTTTGTTTGGCCGCATCGGCCGTTAAAAAAGGACGTCGTTTAATCGGAGTTATGAGCGGTATGAGCTCGAATAAAGAACGCTCGGAAGAAGCTGAACGTTTGATGAACTGGGGCTTTAGAGAATTCGATAACTATAAGATTTTCAACAAAGGTCAGGTTGTTGCCACGTCTAAAGTATGGTACGGTAAAGATAAAACCGTAGATTTGGTCGTTCAGGATGACGTTTTGAAAACCGTTCATTTGAGCCAGACGGATAACATCAAAACAACAGCCGAATTTGATGAACCGATTAAAGCGCCGATTAAAGCCGGTCAGCAAATCGGTGAATTAAAAATAACCATAGACGGACAATCACCGTTTACCGTTCCGTTGGTTGCTTCCAAAGATGTCGGTAAAGTCGGATTGTTCGGACGTTTTTGGGCAAATGTGAAGTATTTTGTTTTCGGAGCTAAATAAAGTGAAGGGCAAATTTATTACATTGGAAGGCGGCGAAGGTTGCGGTAAATCAACACAAGCCCGATTGCTATCCGCCTATCTGCAAAATAAAGGAATTGAAGTCATAACCACCAAAGAACCGGGTGGTACTCCCGAAGGTAAAATCTTGCGTGAGTTATTGGTAACCGGCGATAAAGATAAATTTGATGCTATTGCCGAATGTTTGTTGTATTATGCCGACAGACGATGCCATTTAACCAAACTGGTTTGGCCGGCTATGGACGAAGGTAAATGGGTAATAAGCGATCGCTACGCCGATTCAACCGAAGCTTATCAATATTACGGCTACAATAAACGGGTTGAACATCAAATATTGGAAAATATGTATCAAATCGTGGCCGGTGATTTTAAGCCGGATTTGACTTTAATTTTGGATATTGATCCGGAAGTCGGTATGCGTCGTTCTTTTGCTAAAGCCGAAGCAATGGAAGTTAAAGAACTGCGTTTTGAAAGCCGTCAGCTTGAATTTCATAAAAATTTGCGTCAGGGCTTTTTGGAAATAGCCAAACGCGAACCTGAGCGTTGCATCGTTTTGAATGCCGATACAACGGTTGAAGATTTGCATCATGAAATTGTGCGTGTCGTTAATGAAAAATTGGGGATTGAATGAGCGAAACAAAAAATATTTTACCGCAAAGTAACAGTTTTCTGATCGGACAGTCGGAAGCGGAAGAAATATTTTTGCATGCTTGGCAAACCGATACTTTACATCATGCTTGGATTTTAAGTGGTCCGCAAGGCATCGGTAAGGCAACATTGGCTTACCGAATTGCGCGCTTTTTATTTTGGGCCGATACTAATAATAAATCGCAATATTCATCTTTAAACGTAGCTGAAAATTCGGATGTATTTCAGCAGGTTGCTTGTAATTCGTATCCGGATTTAATGGTTTTGGAACGCGATTATATCGATAAGGATCGCAACAAAATCATTTCGGCCATTCGCAAGGGTGAAATGATGAGCGAGGATGATTTGGCCGGCTTGAAAAAATCGGCTTTTATCCGTGTCGATGATGTGCGTAAAGTTACCGAATTTTTATCAAAAACTTCTTTTAATGACGGTTGGCGTATTGTTATAATTGACAGCGCTGATGATATGAATCGCAATGCGGCGAATGCACTGCTGAAAATTTTAGAAGAACCGCCGGCAAAAACAATTTTATTGTTAGTCAGTCATAATCCGAGTTTATTGTTACCGACTATTCGTTCACGTTGTGCCAAGTTGCCGTTGCGCGTTTTAACGAATAGTGATGTTGCCAGTCTGCTGAGACGCTATCGACCGGAATTGAACGAAAAAATGATTGAAGCATTATGCTCTATCAGTGAAGGAAGCATCGGTAAAGCTTTGATTTATTCGGATACAGATGCCGTGAGCATATATGATGATTTGTGCGGTTTATTATATGCCAAACGCAATATGTCAACACGTCAATTGCTGGCTTTTTGCAGCGAAATGGCTAAAGATGCGCAGAAATTCGATATCTTATTGGAACTTATAGTTAAGTTGTTAAAAGAAAATATGAGCTCTTGTGCAGATAAAGAAGAACTGTACTCCTGTTTTAATGATGCCAGACAAATGTTTGCCGATTGTTCATCGGTTAATATGGATAAAAAATTAATGTTGATTTCATTGTTAACCAAGATCAGTAAGGCTTTATAAAATGTTTATTGACAGTCATTGCCATATTCACGCCGATGATTTTAATACTGACCGCGAAGATCTTATCAACCGCGCTCATGAAATGAAAGTCGCTTATATTATGGATATCTGTGATGATATCAAAGAACTGCCGAAAATTTTACAGCTGTGCCAAACTCATCAGAATATATATACATCGGTCGGCGTCCATCCCGAATATGCCGACAGATATCCGGACTTAAAAGTTGATGATTTACTTGAATATACCGATAATCCGTACGTTGCCGGTATAGGTGAGTGCGGTTTGGATTACTACTATAATGAAGATATTAAAGAAGATCAATTACGCGTGTTGGAGGTTCATATCGAAGCTGCACAAAAAAGCGGCTTACCGCTGATTATCCATAACAGAGCATCCGATGAAGATATGATACATATTTTAACAAAAGCATACAAACAAAAGCCGTTTAAGGGGGAATTGCACTGTTTTTCGTCTTCGGAAAATTTGTGTAAAGCGGCGTTGGATATCGGGTTTTATGTTTCGGCTTCCGGTATTATAACTTTCAAAAAAAGTGAGGAATTACGACAGATTTTCAAAACAATACCAAATGACAGACTTTTAATTGAAACCGATTCACCGTATTTGGCACCGACACCTCATCGCGGGCAACGTAACGAACCGTCTTTTGTTGTCAATACAGCAGAAGTTTTGGCTCAAGTAAAAGAAATGCCGATAGAAGATTTGGCTGAATTGATATCTCAAAACTTTTTTAATTTATTCGGAAAGATAAGAAAAGATGACGTGTAGAGTAACGATATTGGGCAGCGGTGCCGCTACGGGTGTTCCTTCCGTTTCCGGCGGATGGGGTAAATGTAATCCGGATAATCCGAAAAATCGCCGTCGGCGTGCCGGTATTTTTCTGGAGGTTGATAATACTAAAATACTGGTTGATACCTCGGCCGATTTGCGGGAACAATTACTTGATAATAATATTCAAGCACTCGATGGTGTGGTTTATACGCATACACATGCCGATCATTTACACGGTATTGATGATTTACGCGGTATTAATCGGGTAATGCATCAAAGCTTAACATTATATGCCATTCAAGAACATATTGATGAAATTCGCGAACGAGTTCCTTATTTATTGGCAGATCTTACACCAAGAGAAATTACCAATCGGCCGCTTTTGTATACC
>CAMVHF010000070.1 GCA_947167235.1 uncultured Alphaproteobacteria bacterium | reverse complement strand
TAGGCTGATATTCCTCTTTTTTCATCATCATTTCGATTATTTTTACGCATCAGTAAAAAGCATATTAACAAACCGGCACAAAACGCGACAAACATCAATAAAATATGATTAAGTTCAATATTTTTATTATTACCTGCCGGCAGAGTTTCTGTTTTTTCGTGCTTTTCCGCCTCGACCTCCGACGTTTTGACCTGAGCCGCAATATTTTCGGCAGCCGTTTGAATCTGCTCTTTGCCGCCGATAACCTTGATTTTGGTTTCCGGAATAACGGCATATTGCATTTTGTTTTGTGTCACATCAAACCATGCCACTTTAACTTCAGGCAGCGTCTGCATACCGGAATCTTGAGGAATATACACTACTCTCACGGTTGATCTGGAATAAACAATGTCGTTATTGACAATTGTTTCTGTTTGCGGACTTTCAGGATATTGCTTAATATTCGGCGTTTCCGAAAATTCGATATCCGGCAACTGGGTTTCGGCCACACCGGCGGCAGTCAGTACAAATTGACGTGCAACGGTTTCTCCGACCTTGAATTGAGGCTCTTGATTTTCCCACTTTGAATACAAGCTCACCGCACTTGACGGCAACCACCAATTATCACCGTTTTCTGCGGCAACGGGCTTCACGTTAACGGTTGCCTTATCTGTTTTCAAAACAACCTTTTTCTGTACACCGAACATCGATTTAACATCCATGTCCAACAGCCTGAAAAAACCGCTGACATTTTGTTGTACCGGATCGTCTTCATCATAAACCGTATAAAATCCGTTTATCTGTGCAACCGGAAGCTCCACAATACCGCTTTTTTGCGGAAACAAAGCGTAATAGAACTTAATTTCGCGCTGACCGTTTTTAGTATCCGATGTCGGCTGACGCAAAGTTTTAATAACCCAATCATTAGTCTGAGAGAATTCCGGCATATCTTGCAAAGTTATTCCCCGATTATCCGATACAGTCAATACGGCATTAATCTGTTGTTGAACATACGGCTTTTGATTATCGACGGTAAGATCAATCTTAAATTCAGCTTCTTTGGCCGCTTGTCCGCTCCTATTTTGCGGCTTTTTCAGTTTTGGCTGAGTTCCTGCCGACACAACATTAATATCAATCGGCTGCGTTTTATATTGACCGACATTAATCGACGGAATCGTCTGCTTACCTTTTCCATGCGGCAATAGTTGCACATTCCACTCGCGTTTTTGCATACTCTGCCCGTTAATATAATTAGATTGCAGAGAAGTCGACGTCGAATAAACGGTATAATTATTTTGCAAAACCGATAAATCCGGATGCAATGTGTTACCGTTATTGCCGTCATACGCTATTTTCAGCAAAACGGTTTCACCTTCGGCAACTTCGGTATTATCAACACTTGCCGTTAAGCTGTCAGCCGCTGCCGGCAACGCAAACAGTAATAAAAAACAACAAATAAATGCGATTTTTTTCAACATTTCAGCCTCTACATATCTTCATACTTACTTTTTTCATATTCCTGATGAATAATCGCCCTTAACAAGCCGCCTTTATCTTCCGGAATTTCTCTGAACTTTTGTAATCTTGCCCGAATTTTCTCTTTATCTTCAACCGATTGGGCACCGGCCTGCGTTTGCAGCGCTTGCGCCTCCTGCTCCGATTTTTCATCCTCATTTCCGTACATCATCTGTTTTTCGGCTTCTGCCTCGGCATTGGGTTGATTATTGTCTTCTTCATCTGACTTTCTCTGCGGATTGGAATTTTTCTCGTTTCCGCTACCGCCGCTATCACCTTCATCTTGTTGTTTTTCCGAAGAAGGTGTTTGTTTTTCTTGTCCCTGTTGTTGTTCTTTTTCTTCAGGTTGTTCATCGGAATTTTGATCTTGTTGTTCCTGCCTTTGCTGTTGGTTTTGATCTTCCTTGGTGCCGTCCTGCTGTTGCGGCTGTTTTTGTTTCTGTTCCTGTTTATCCTGATTTTGCTGTTGATTATTTTGTTGTTTCTGTTGTTGCTCTTGCTGTTCTTGTTGCTCGTCAGGATTTTGTTCCTGTTGCTGTTCGTTTTTCTGCTGATTTTCCTTATTATCCTGATCTTGCTGTTGATTTTGCTGTTGCTGATTTTTTTGTTGTTTTTTCAAATATTCCAAATTGAAACGTGCATCTTCAAAATCCGGATCCTGTTGCAGAACTTCTTCGTATTTTTGTATGGCATCTTCGATTTTGCCGCCCTTTGCCAACGCATTTCCCTGATTATAAAGAGAAGTGGTATCATTACCGTTGGCAAATTCATTATAAGCCTGTTCGAAATCACCGTTTTTATAAGCCGAAGCGCCGCGCCATTGCACATCTTCAAAAGTCTGTGCCGCTTTATCGTAATTTCCGGATTTGAAGTATTGCAAACCTTCCTGATTATTATTCAAAAACATTCCGGCCGTTGCCGGTGAAATAAATAAAAACAGGGTTATAACCGCCAGTACACCCTTACGAAAATAAAACAGCAACAATACAAAAGGTAACCATAAAATATAGTACCCCATATCTTCCCACACACTTTGCTTATTTTTGCTTTGTTTAATTTCTTTATTCATAATATCGTTGATTTTAGCGGTCAACGGTGTCAAATTCTCCGTATAATTCAAGTACAGACCGTTCCCCTTTTCGGCAACCATTTGCAATTTACTGCCATCTAAACCGCTGACCTTAATGACATTAACATCAAATCCCTCGGCATGCGCTTTTTGTGCGCCGGATAAAGCCGCATCGAAACGTTCGTCGACATCTGCGGCTAAAATAATTAAATTACCTTTTGTATACCCGATTTCTTTTAGATGTTGCACACTCTTATCAATTGCCAAATCAATTCTGTTTCCGTTGCTCGGCATAATGTCTATATTTATTGCCGGCAGCAGATTATCGATAATTTGCGGATCTTCAACCATCGGCGTAATAATAAAAGGTTTATCGGCATAAACCATCAGTCCGGTTTCGGTCGTGTGCAGTTCTTTAAGCATATCTTTAATTAAATACTTGGATCGCGTACTTCGGTTCGGCGATACATCTTTAACTTGCCAATCTGCGGCTAAATGTAGCACAATCATCACCGGATTATCAACACTCAAAGCCGGATTATCTTTCTTTGTCCAAGTCGGTCCGGCAATTGCCGTTACCAATGCAAATGATACAATCGCAGCCAAAACAACCGGAATTCGGCGCTGTTTGCTTTGCCCTCTGACCAAAAGATAATTCAACAGATTTTCATCGCAAACATCTGCCCACGAAGACTGCATCCTTCCGTTTTTCCACAGTCCCCACAACAACACAAGAGGGAATATCAATCCTACCAACAAATACGGTCGTAAAAAATGAAATTCGGTTAACCACTCCATCTTACCACACCTTTCTCGTCAATAAAATCAATAACATAAACAGCAGAAGCGCCAAAGATGCCGGATAATAGAAAAACTCTTTGGTTTCCTGCACAAAACGCCCCTCTTGCTTTTGCGGTTCAAGCTGATTAATCTGTTCATAAACCTTTTGCAGAGAATCGGTATCTTTAGCTCTGAAATAAGTTCCTTCGGTGGCAGATGCAAGTTTTTTTAAGGATTCTTCATCTATTCCGGCATCGCGGCTCATTGTTAAAAGACCTCCGAACATAGACACTTCATCGCTTCCGACACCGATGGTATAAATTTTAACATCTTCCTGTTGCGCCAATTCAATAGCTTGCGGCATCGATAAACTGCCATCGTTATTTTCACCGTCGGTCAATAATATAATAATCTTGGCCGCTTTATCATCGGCCGGCATATTTTTCAAAGCCACACCTATGGCATCACCGATAGAAGTTGAATTACCGGCCATACCGGCAGCAACAACTGACAAAACATCCTTAATTGCCTGTTTATCATAGGTTAAAGGAACCTGCATATAAGCACGGGTGCCAAACAACAATAACCCGATTTTATCTTCGCCCCTTTTATCAATAAACTGACTGACAACCTCTTTAACAACAGCCAGACGCGTATAATATTTCCTCTGATATTCAAAATCACGCTCCAACATAGAAGTAGAAATATCAACTGCCAGTACAATATCTCGACCCTCATTTTTAACGCGTACCGGTTCGCCCACCCACTGCGGCCGACATAATGCCGTAATCAGACATAGCCACACCAACGACATTAAAAACATTTTCAAATACGAACTTCTGACCGAAGAACGAACAAATCTGATACTTTTAAAATTTGATTTAATTTCAGCGATATCCTGCAAAAAAGGTGTTTTGAGAGCATCTCCGTACATACGGCGCGCCGAAGGCAATATAAAATAAACACAAACAGGTATTATCAACAACCACAACAATTCCGGATAAGCCAATTCTATCATAAATTTTCTCCTATCCAGTGACTGCAAAACTGCCATAAATCGGCCACATCATTTGGAGTGTACATTTGGCTGTCTTCCGGTACAAAAGGTGCATTTTTTAAAAGCTCGGCAACTTTTCCCGTCAGCGGTTTCTTGGTTTTGGAATTGATAAATTCAATCCATTGATTATCGGCCAGAGCCACCGCTTCAGGATATTTGCGTATACAAATACGACGCAGAATTTCCGACATTTTAACGGCGGCCATAATATTATTTTCATCTTTAAGCGGCTTTAACAAATGCCGTGCATACAACAAAGCACTGGTGCGTCTTATCCACCGAATTAAATACGAACCGATAACCAAGATAACCATACCGGCCAGAATGTACCACCAACCGTAAGCTAAAGGAAATATCGAAATATCCTCGCTTGGTAAATGTATATCCCGCAATTCCGGTAAATTATCCATCAATATTTTCTCCTAACATTCTAAGATTTAAGTTTTACCTTTTAAAATATCAAGTAGAAACAAACATTTTCGGATTCTATCTTGAAGTCCGCCGTACTTGCTTAGGCTTTCGTGCCGGCACGCGAACAATTCGAGATATTTTTGATATCAACGGTGATTTACTGACTAAATATTTTTCACGCATTTTGGCTGCCGATTCTTTAATCGGATAAATTATTTTTCCGGTATATTTAACTTTCGATTCGACATCTTCAATAGCTTCCGTTTCTTTCTCGGCATCTTGAGTTACTTTAGATTCTTCGGCGACTTGATTTGCAACTTCAACCACGGCTTCTTCCGCCTTCGGCTGTTCTGTCTGCGGTTCGGCTTTATTATCCGCAATTTCCTTTACATTTTCGGTTTTCTCCGTATTTTGAGCCTCTGTAGCTTTGCTTACGGATTTTGTGTCTTTTCCGTCTTCTTGTTGAGCCATAATTGCCGTATTGGTCGTCATATCTTCATCCGGTGTCAACGACGGAATCATCATAACTTTTTTAACATTGTGGCTGGCTAACTCTTTTGCGGTTTTACCTAATTCCAATTTCTTTTCGATTTTAACTTTGGCAATTGTTTCTTTTGCCGCATCAATTCGGCGCATTTCCTGTTTAAAGTCGGCCAATTGTCTGCCGGTTAAATCGTTGCCGGTAGCCACTTGAGCCTTCAAAGGATTAATACGTTGTCCTTTACGGATAATTTCAAAGTGCAAATGCGGACCGGTCGAACGTCCGGTACTTCCGACATAACCGATAACCTGACCTTTTCTGACTCTAACCCCCGGACGGATTCCTTTAGCAAACCCCTGCATATGACCGTAAGCGGTTTCATATTCGGAATTATGGCGGATTTTCACAAAATTACCGTACCCGTTGACATAGCGAGCCATCTCGACCGTACCGTTACCGCTGGCATAAATTTGCGTACCTTTCGGAGCCGCATAGTCAACACCGCTGTGGAATTTTCTGGTTTTATAAATCGGATGCATACGATAACCGTACAATGACGAGATTCGGGCATTACGGAATTGCATCGGTTTTATATCAAGACCTGTTTTCTTCGCCTCACCTTTTTCGGTATAAAATTCGTCCTTATATCTATATAACTTATAGGTTCTGCTGGCGGTTGTAAATGAAGCGTACAACAAATTACCGATTCTGACAACGCTTCCGTCGGCGGTTTTGCTGACCTCATATTTAACGGCAAACTTATCACCTTTATGGATATCGGTACGGAAATTTATCAAATGCCCGAACCGGCGGATGATTTCATTAACCATAAAATTAGGAATACCGGCTTTAGAAAGCGAAGTTGACGTTTGTGCCGTTATTTCTCCTTTAACCACACGGGTATCACGCGCAAATTTTTCCTGTTCGACTTTAGCTTCGAACTGATCGTACTCATTGACTTTCAAAATATATTTTGTACCGCGAGACGGCTCAAAACTCAAAGTATCCAAAGCCTCAAGTTGGCGGGACTGAACATCAAAAGTACCGGTTAATTCCAAATACTGATTAACTTTCAGGTTACGCGCATCAAATACCTTGCGCAGCGTATTATAGGCTTCGGTTGCGGTTTTGGTATCCATACCTAAATCTTTGAGCATGCCGATAAACGTATCACCGGATTTAACCACTAAGACATGGCGTTCCTTTTGATAAATACCTGAAATTTCTTTACTTTCGTATTTAGGTTTGGCATCAACCGGCATAACAACTTCAACTTGTCCGTTTTGTGCCAATTCAAATTTCTGAATAATAATTTCGTTATCACTCAGCAAAGGCACACTGTTAATCTGCGTATAAGCAAGTTCAAACGGATTATCGGCTGCCGAATCTTCAAAAGCCGGTGTTAAAACATTGCTGTTAAAATCATAAGTTTCATCTGTAATATGCCTGATCGGAACCTTATATTCGCTTGAAGGCTTATTTAAAAGTGATAAAAACAAAGCGCAGGTTACGGCAAAAGCGTATCCAGCCAGTAATATTGTTTCAATCCGGCGCCGACGCGCCCTTTTTCGTAGACTTTTAAATTCAGGCATTACAATTCCATTATAAAAAATCGTTTAGATAATGTCTCATTTTGTGATTTATTGCAAGCATATTGACCAAGTTATACATCATAAAAAAGTTTTATTTTTCCACAGAAATAAAAAAAATTAAAAAAAATAAAAAAAAGTGTTGCAATTTATTTTTTTATTGTATATAAGGTTGAATGTTCGTTGGGGGTGTAGTTCAGTTGGTTAGAACGCTGCCCTGTCACGGCAGAGGTCGCGAGTTCGAGTCTCGTCGCTCCCGCCAGTTGTAAAAGTCGCCCTTTTGGGCGACTTTTTTCATCCAATTAAACGGCGGACGTAAGGAAATATCTACCTTTCCGTCTTCAATATAAAAAGTTCGAGCGATAAATTTTAAAAGTTGTCTCTTTTGGTCATAACTCGAACTTTTGGCAAATTGTTCGTAAAATTGATTCTTACAAGCAAAGAAAAATACAAGGTTTTCTCTAAATTCACCATTAGCTTTTTGATGCTTCTCTATCTGTTCGGCTATATCAGACAATTCTCTCTTTAATTGACCTTCTTTGATTCTATACACATCACTATTGATTGTTCCTTCAACCAAAAGGTCTACTAAATTATTGATTTTCTTTTCAATCGACATACTTTGCCGTTGTAAATCCTTGATACACTTTTCATAATATTCTTTTTCACCTTCATATGATGAAGCTATCAAAGATTTGGCTTCTTCAAAATCTTCGTCTGATATTTGAATTGAACGCAGTATGGCTAATACTTGTTTATGAACTTCATTCTCTGAAATATAATATCGTTGCTTTCCTGTCTCGTCATAATAAATAAGATAATTATATTCTCTACCATTCTTTATTTTTCGGTCAACACCAACCACTCTTCCGGACTTCTTACACGTAATTGGCCCCGTTTTGGCCGAAATAGGTTGTC
The DNA here is from genome assembly GCA_947167235.1 of uncultured Alphaproteobacteria bacterium. Lineage (GTDB taxonomy): Bacteria > Pseudomonadota > Alphaproteobacteria > RF32 > CAG-239 > RUG410. The sequence goes on along the minus strand of CAMVHF010000070.1, from coordinate 462 downwards.
TTGTATATGGTGTAACCCATAAATAATATGTTGTTAACTCCGATTCTTCTTATTACTTTTAACCGTCCCGAACACACCAGGCGGGTTTTGAAAGCCATCATGACTGCCAAGCCTAAAGAATTGTATGTCTTTCAAGATGGTGCTCGCGAAGGAAATGAGAGTGATTCAGTGAAATGTGCTGAAGTGCAAAAAGTTGTGCTTGACTTGTCCAAAGATACGGATGTCGAGTTACATACATTCTATTCCAAGAAAAACTTGGGATGTGGCCCAGGACCTGCTACCGCTATTACATGGTTTTTTGATAACGTCGAGCAAGGAATGATATTTGAAGATGATTGCCTGCCTTCTCCGTCAATTTTTGCTTTCTATGAAGAATTATTGGAGCGTTACAAGGATGATGAGCGTATTTCCATCGTCACGGGTACCAATGCACTCTCCAAATGGCGCTCCAGACGGTTGGAT
>CAMVHF010000069.1 GCA_947167235.1 uncultured Alphaproteobacteria bacterium | reverse complement strand
GCTGCCAGTTCTTCTAATTACTACTCCTTGTTTATTGTTTTATTTTTATATCATCTAAAAAGCCTCGATTAATTATCGAGGCTTTTTGCGCTTAATTTGCTTTGCTATATTCCTATCCAAAATACTACTTAAACATAAAGGATAAGCCGCATTGTCCGGATGTACCGCAGTCATCAGCACACGCTGTAACAGCTTTGTCTACTGATAACGGAATACCCCATTGGCTTGCACCTGTACAAGCAATATAGCTACCATTGGATTGACGTCCGCCTGTACAATTAGCTGTAGCGGCTTCAACATCGACATCTGTACCGATAGCAACAAGTTGTCCGCCGGTTGCTGATGCCCAATCATACGAGAGTAATGAAATGCACACTTCCTCAGGTATTTCATGCATAGATATAATGAAGGTTTTACCTAATTCACTATCGGGACCATTTAAATACCAGGCATAAAGTTCAATACATCCGTCAAAAGGGTTACTGGCACCGTTTATTGAGTCGCCGCTATTATGGTTGCAAGTGTCTGTTAATGTTTCATCTGGAAACAATTTAGCTTTTTTCACTAAATTCATGTTTGTGGCACCACTTCCAAGGGCTGAATAGTTTTTCTGGTGTGCAAACAAAGTATGTACATTTCCGGCAATTTGGGTAATTTGATCAGCAGTTTTATTGATTTTGTATTGCATCATCGCCTTAGAATAGCCAGCGATACCACCAACCGATAAAACACCGATGATGGCTAATACGCCAAGCATTTCAATCATACTTCTTCCGCTCTGTGCTGCTTTTAAAAACGTCATTCTTGAGCCGCAGGCTCGAGAATCCCGGCAAATTAAAGAATTAGCCGAGATCTTCGACTGCGCTTTGCTTGTCAAAGATGATATTAAAATGGAATTAGCCGAGATACTCGCGCTATCGCGCAAGTATGACTTTTTCTTGTTATCAGCAAAAACGGAATTGGAATTAAGGCTCAGAACCTCAGAATCTGCAGAGAGAGAGAGAGCCTTTGCTTAGCTAAATTTAACATATGTCTTTCTCCAAAAATAAGAGTTGTTATGTATAACCACATAGAACATACTGCCATATTTTTAATATAATGTAAATATGACGAAAGTAATAGACCGCAAACCGCAACAAAAAACGCTTTCCCGTAAGAAAGCGTTTTTACGAAAATAAGTGATGATTAATCGACAGGTTTAATATGCCAAATATCATCGGCATATTCCATAATCGAACGATCACTCGAGAAATAACCGATACGGGCAACATTCATGATAGCTTTCTTTGCCCATACTTTTTGGTTACGGTAATCTTTTTCGGCTTGATGAATGGCCTCATTAAACGATTCCAAATCGGCCAATACAAAGTAATAGTCATTGTTTAACAATGAATCGAAAATCGGTCTGAATTGCTGCGGATAGTTGGCATCGGCAAACATTGTTGAATTTAATGAATTCAAAATACGCTTAACATATTCCGAGCTTTCATAGATTTCACGCGGATTGTATGAAACGCGCTTTTCTCGGATTTTATCATCGGTCAGGCCGAACAGATAGAAGTTATCGGCACCGACGGCTTCACGGATTTCAATGTTTGCGCCGTCGTATGTTCCGACCGTTAAGGCACCGTTAAGTGCAAATTTCATATTGCTGGTACCGGAAGCCTCAAAGCCGGCCGTAGAAACCTGACAACTGATATCTGCCGCCGGAATCAAATACTCGGCAACAGATACTTTATAATCCGGTATAAAGACAACCTTTAAATATTCATTAGCGCGTTCGTCGTTATTAATTACTTTGGCAACGTTATTGATTAGCTTAATAATCAGTTTAGCCATTGTATACGAAGGTGCAGCTTTTCCGGCGAATATATATGTTTTCGGTGTCGTCGGATGATCATTATTTTGAATAATTGCCAGATAATCGCCGATAACTTGCAAAATGGTCATTAATTGGCGCTTATATTCGTGAATACGCTTGGCATGCACAATATACATGCTGTCCGGATCAACCATAATATGCGTGGCTTTATAAACGTTATTGATTAATCGGCGTTTATTATCGTGTTTTATCTCCATAAATTCGGACGTGAATTTGTCATCATCGACATATTCTTCCAATTTACGCAACAAATCCAGATTGGTAATCCAATCTTTACCGATTTTATCGGAGATCAAGTTTGCCAGATTGTGGTTTGCATGAACCATCCAGCGTCTCGGCGTGATACCATTGGTGACATTGTGGAATTTTTCCGGCCATAATTCGTAAAACTCAGGCACTAAAGATTTTTTGATTAAATCGGTGTGCAGTTTGGCAACGCCATTGATGGAGAAAGAACCGACAATTGACAGATTCGCCATGCGAATAACCTGATTATCGCCTTCACCGTCAACGATTGAAACTTTGCCGAGTTTATAACCGTTTTCACCGAATTTATTGCGGGCAAAGTCCATAAAACGACGGTTGATTTCATAAATAATCTGCAAGTGACGCGGTAAAATACGACCGATGACGCTGCTGCGCCATTTTTCCAAGGCTTCAGGCAACAAAGTGTGATTGGTGTAAGCAAATACTTTTGTGACAATATTCCATGAATCATCCCATTCTTGGCCGTAAACATCAAGCAGTTGGCGCATTAATTCAACAATGGCCAAAGCCGGATGCGTATCATTTAATTGAATACATATTTGTTCCGGCAACTTATTAAAGTCATTGCTTGTTTCCAAAAAGCGTCGCAAAATATCTTGGATGGCGCAAGAAACAAAGAAATATTGCTGTACTAAACGCAATTCTTTACCTTGTTCTATATTATCGGACGGGTACAGAACTTTAGAAATTGTTTCAGTGAGGATTTTATCCTTAACAGCTTCGATATAACCGCCGTTATTGAAAATATTCAAATCGAGTTCATCATCGGTTTTAGCCGAGAATAAACGTAAATAGTTAACGGCCTTACCATTGTGCCCGACAATCGGAAAATCGTACGGAACACCGTAAAGACGATGAGTATCTGTCCAGATATAGCCGACTTTACCGTCCGGTTTGGTATACATTTCAACATGACCGCCGATTGGAATGGTTACGGTTCGGTCAACACGGGCAAATTGCCATGGCGAATTTTCTTCAAGCCAACCGTCAGCTTGTTCGATTTGGTAACCGTTTTCGAATTTTTGCTTAAACAAACCGAATTGATAGTTAATGCCGTAGCCGAACCCCGGAAGACCGATTGAAGCCATAGAGTCAAGATAATCTGCGGCTAATCTTCCTAAGCCGCCGTTACCCAAGGCCGGATCATATTCGGCATCAAAAATATCCTGCAATGAAATGTTCGGAAAACCGTCAATTTTGATATCTTTTAAGATGTCATACAAATCCAGATTGTACAGATTGTTTTCAAGAGAACGACCGATAAGATATTCAATGGAAAGATAGTATACGCGCTTGGTTTCGGTTTGGTTATAGCGTGCAATCGTTTCATACATTTTATCCATTGCAAATTCTCTGACGGCAAAGGCGACAACCGTGAAGGCCTCTTCTTTGGTAATTTCGCAATTACGCTTACCGATGAAGTATTTGATGTAGTGTTCGATGGATAATTTTAAGCGAGCACGATCCATTTCGGTCATGGCATTTTTATTTTCTTTCACAATCACTCTCCTGAATAATGTTTAACATACCAATTTATACCTAAAGTTAAATGAAATTCATTGAAATTTATTTAACAATATAGCAATTATAATTCTTAAATGAAGATAAGTTCAATATAATATTTAACTTTTCACAATTTTTATATTATAAGCAAAATAAATAGAATAACGAAAGAGAAGACTTATGAAATTTAATATGAATAAATTTTTATTTGCCGGTTTAATGAGCGCCTGTGTAGTGACAAGTGCCCGTGCCGAAACGATTTTTGATGCTATGAGCAACGCTTATAATACGAATCCGACACTGCATGCCGAGCGTGCAACCAGCGGTGCGACCAATGAAGATGCCGCTGCCGCTCGTTCAGGATTTCGTCCGACGATATCGGCCGGTGCCAGTTATACCGACAGTCATAGCAAGACAACCGGACGAAATACGGTAGACGGCTACAGTAAAGGATACAAAGGTGCAATAAAACAATCTGTTTTCAGCGGTTTTCAAACTTATAACGCCGTTAAAGCTGCCGATAGTGCCGCAAAAGCCGAAATCGCCAATTTATATGATGTTGAACAAAGCATCTTGTTAGCTGCTTCAACGGCGTATTTGGCTGTGGTTCGCGATGAAGCTATTGTTAAATTGCAAAAGAATAATGAAAATTTGTTAAAAAAACAGCTCGATGAAACTTTAGCGCGTTATAATGTCGGCGAAGTTACCCGTACCGATGTGGCGCAATCGCGTGCCAGCTATGCACAAGCCCAATCCGAGGTTATTTCGGCCGAAGGTAATTTGGCTATTTCTAAAGCCAACTATTTGGATGTTGTCGGTAAAGAGGCAGAGGATGTACGTTTTCCGGAAAATTTATCCGGTTTGTTTCCGACTAATTTTGCCGATGCCTTAAATTATGCTCAAACACATAATTATGCGTTATTGGCAGCGCAAAAATCATTAAAAGCGGCTAAATACAACGTCAGCAGCAAAAAAGGTGCATTATTGCCTGAAGTCAGCTTTACGGCATCAAACGGTAGGAATACGATTTCTTCACATACTTCGAAAAATCCGTCAACTACCAGTACCGAATATGTTGTCGATGTCAGCGTACCTTTATATACCGGCGGAGCCACGCAAGCCGCTATCCGTAAAAGCAAATATCAGCGTTGGGCTGCTCAAGAGCGTTTGCGTGCTGCCGAAGATGCCGTTAAACTCGGTGTAACCGGCAGTTGGGAAATGATGGAAACCAATAAAGCCAATATCAGTTCGATTAAAGAACAAATAAAAGCATCGGCTATTGCGTTAGAGGGTACGCAAAAAGAAGAGGCTTTGGGTAATCGTACGGTTTTGGATGTTTTGAATGCTTACCAAACATTGCTTATTTCTCAAGTAAATGAAGTTAAAGCCCGCCATGACTACTATGTTTCCGGTCTTAATTTGTTGCAATCTATGGGAAAATTGACGGCTAAAAAATTGAATTTGCGCGTCAACCCGTATAATGCCGAAGCAAATTACCAAAATACCAAAGGAAAATGGTTAAGTTTGTCGATTGATAAATAGATTTAAGCTATTGCCAATTGAAAATTGTTTTGCTATTATGTCCCAAGTGTTATTAACTTGGGACATAATTTTATGGATAAAATCGAAGACGACGAGCCGATTGATGATATTCTGAAGTCCGTTCGCAATGCCATTGTCGAAAAGGAACGCAAAGAATATTTTAAATCATTTTTGCCGAAACAGCCTCATATTTACGAGCATGAGGAAGTCTTTGAATTATCTAAAGCAATGCTTGTTAATCGTGAAGATTTGCCGTACCAGCTCGGTATGTGGAATTTTGACGTCGTTGCGAAAAAAATGCTTAAAAAATATAAAATGTATTTTATGTCTTACGGTCTTTCCAATGGCGATCGAGTGCGCGTAAAGGAAGAGAAAAACGCCTGAAAAGGTTTCTTCCTCAAAGTTATCTGTGCTTACATGTGTCATTAAATAAAAAATAGGAAATAAAATGTTAGAGAAAAATTATAATCCGAAAGATTTCGAAGAAAAAATTTATGAAAATTGGGAAAATGCCGGTGATTTCAAACCGGATATGCGTTCAGATAAAGATGCCTTTGCTATTGTTATTCCGCCGCCTAACGTAACCGGCTATTTGCACATGGGACATGCGCTGGATGATACTTTGCAGGATATTTTAATCCGCTATAATCGTATGCAGGGTAAAAAGGTATTATGGCAACCGGGTACGGACCATGCCGGTATCGCAACCCAAATGGTTGTTGAAAAACAGCTGGCCAAAGAAGGTATTTCACGCCATGACTTAGGCCGTGAAAAATTTATTGAAACAGTTTGGAAGTGGAAAGCCCACTCCGGCGGTACGATTTGCAAACAATTACGCCGTTTGGGGGCTTCATGCGATTGGAGCCGTGAACGCTTTACCATGGACGAAGGCTTATCGCGTGCAGTTCGTAAAATTTTTGTATCACTGTATAAAGATGGCTTAATTTACAAAGCCAAAAAGCTTGTAAACTGGGATCCGAAATTGGAAACGGCCGTTTCCGATTTGGAAGTTGTTCCGACCGAGACAATGGGTAAAATGTATTACTATAAATATCCGTTGGAAAATAATCCGACCGAGTTTATCCATATTGCCACAACCCGTCCGGAAACAATGTTCGGCGATACCGCCGTTGCCGTTTCCAAAGATAATCCGAAGTTGGCTCATTTAATCGGTAAAAATTGTATCTTACCGATAGTTAATCGCGTTATTCCGATTATTGATGATGAACACGCCGATCCGGAAAAAGGAACCGGTGCCGTTAAAATTACGCCGGCACATGACTTTAATGACTTTGAAGTCGGTAAACGTCACAATTTGCCGATGATTAATATCTTAAATCCGAACGGCACCTTAAACGAAAATACCCCTTATGAAGGTATGACAACTCAAGAAGCTCGCGTTAAGACCATTGAAAAATTAACCGAACTCGGCTTGATGGAAAAAATCGAAGATCATCCTATGGTTATTCCGTACGGTGAACGCAGCGGTGTTGTTATCGAACCGTACATGACCGATCAATGGTTCGTTGATGCACCGAAATTGGCAATTGAAGCCAAACGCGTTGTCGATAACGGTGAAATGGAATTTGTTCCGGCAAGCTACAAAAAAACTTATTTCGAATGGATGAACAATATTCAACCGTGGTGCATTTCACGTCAGCTTTGGTGGGGACATCAAATGCCTATTTGGTACGGGCCGGATGAAACAATTTTCTGTGAAGAAAATGAGGAAGAAGCTCAGGCCGCAGCTGATAAATATTATGGTAAGCATGTTGAATTACGCCGCGAAACCGATGTATTGGATACATGGTTCTCATCCGGTTTGTGGGCATTTTCGACTTTGGGCTGGCCGGATAAAAACGAATACTTAGATACTTTCTATCCGACATCGGTTTTGGTTACCGGTTTCGATATCATTTTCTTCTGGGTTGCCCGCATGATGATGATGAGTATGTATATGATGAAACGCGTTCCGTTCAAAAAGTGCTATATTCACGGCTTGGTACGCGATGAACAGGGCCGCAAGATGAGTAAATCCAAAGGCAATACGGTTGATCCGATGGAGACAATCGAAAAATACGGTGCCGATGCCTTACGTTTCTTTATGGCTGCCAGTGAAACACAAGGTCGTGATATCAACTTATCGGATTCGCGTATTCAAGGTTATCGTAATTTTGCCACCAAGCTTTGGAATGCCGCCCGTTTCTGCGAAATGAACGAGTGCTATTCAGTAACCGATTTTGATGTTACGAGTGCCAAACTCGAAATCAATAAATGGATTATTGCCAAAGCTAAAGAAGCGACCAAAGACGTAACGGATAACTTAAATGATTATCGTTTCTCGGAAGCGGCTAACGCAATTTATCAGTTTACTTGGGGTACATTCTGCGATTGGTATATCGAATTAACTAAGTCCGTATTCTATGGTGAAAACGCTGAAGATATCAGAGAAACCCGTGCCGTTGCCGCTTGGGTATTAGATAGAATTTTGGTTGTTTTACATCCGTTTATGCCGTTTATTACTGCCGAATTGTGGAATAATTTGGCGGCGCGTGATACCAAATTAATTAAGGCAAGCTGGCCGTCAAATGAGAATATTAACGATGCCGATAAATATGAAATCGATCGCACCGTTGACTTTATTTCGGCAATTCGTTCACTGCGCGCCGGCATGAATTTACCGGCAAGTGCCAAGTTGACCGTTTATGTTAAATCTACGGCTGATGATTTGAATATCATTGAAAAACAAAATAAGATGATATGCTCACTTGCTCGTTTGAATGAAATTTCAACATTGGGCAACAGAGAAATCTCTCAAGACATGGCACAAACCGCGAGTAAAGATGCCGTTATGTATATTCCGTTGAAAGGCGTTATTGACTTTGCGCTTAATAAAAATCTTGACGGATATGCACGCAAGTTAAGTAACGAAAGTTTTGTTGCCAAAGCACCAGCAGCTGTTGTTGCCGAAGAAAAACGCCGTCAGGCCGAAGCTATGGAAAACAAAGCTCGCGTTGAAGAAGCATTGGCTCGAATCGCTAATTTTTAAGGAGATCAAAATGAAAAAATTAATATTAACCTTAATGGCTGTATGTTTTATGAGTGCTTG
>CAMVHF010000068.1 GCA_947167235.1 uncultured Alphaproteobacteria bacterium | reverse complement strand
CTCGAAATTCTGGCCTTAAAAAACAGCTGATTTAAAAAAGCTAAGCGCCGGAAACATTAAATGTTCCGACGCTTTTGCCTTACTTACAAATGTATCAACTCCTACTTAGCCGTTTTGCGCAAGTCTTCCTCCAAGAACTGCTTTACTTCCAGAAGCAGAGTATCGAGATATGCAATCTCCGCACCGGTTGCTCCTTGCATCATATCAGAACTGCGCAGAGCAACGATCTTGGGCAACAGTCTCGACAACTTCTCAGGGTTCGGTGTCTTATGCATAAACTGTTCTATACACAAAGTATACATCGACAACCTGAAAGCCTGTTCACCCTCTTGAGCATACAGCTTCTCTTTCATTGCATTCATTTGTTGTTTCATAGATTCAAATTTTAATCGTTAATATATATAGATAATAGTCACAAAAATCAAAAGTTATAATGATTATAACAGTACAATATTTTTTGTCAAGTAAATTCAACATTATTCTATAAACAAATGATGTGCGACAGCAAAAAAACTGCAACTATCTTATCCATAGCCATTAAAAATATTGACAAATTTTACATTACATATATAATGATGGCACTTATGTATAATGATAGTAGATTATTGATTGTATTATTAACGGATTGGGATTAAGCACCTAAGACAGCAATACGAGCAATCATAAACATCGAATACATTAGAAATAGGTAGGTTGTCTGCTGTTACCGCCAATGGTTTCAGGTTCCTCGGACAGCTTTTATAATTTTACGCCGCAAGTGAACCGGCGCGCCATTAAAACTTTAATATTATGGCAAAAGCTATTTCAACTTGGTTGTCTGACGGCTGTATTTTTATTGTCAGACTGTTTGAGTTTATTTTGTTCGGCAATCCGTTGTCGATGTGTGTTTTCAATTTTTTCGCGCCGCACAAAACGGCTAAGTTTGCGCAAAACAAAGCTCTTTTCGGTGAAGACATCTTGTCTTTCTACGAATACTTCGCCCTCGAATGGCCTTTCATTTGGGCGCGTTATTGGATGAAACTTGAAAAAATCTACCTGTATCCGGTTGACCGGCAAGTTAAGTATTTTCTGAAAGTTGCCGTCAAAAATTCGACCGAAGCCGCAACGCTGAAAGCCATGCAAAAAACAAGAGACGATGATACGATGTTTTGGCCCGACGCGTATGAAACACTGTTTTTTAAATATGGTGATACCGAATTGCCTTATGAGGAAGTACGGAGTCATATGGTTGGCGAATGCTGTGTCGGACATAGAGCTAATGTCACGGTTATCGAATTTATGATGCGCAATGTGCGTCTGAGTTGGTATGCTTTGCAAGAAGTTGTTAACCGAGCAAAAATCAATGATGATATGCGCGATGAGCTTAAAAAATACCTGTCAAAAGGTAGACTCAATGATTCGCAATTCAACATATTGGTTGATGCCGTTGCAACCGAACCCGGAAGCGGTGATTTACAAATGCTCGGTGTGTTACTCGACTATATCAAAAGCTATGGTATCAGCGAACAGCAGATGTCACGCATTCGGTCACAGTATTCCCAAGTGTTTATCGAATTGGTTGAGGAAAAATCAAGATTCTACAAACAATACAAATTGGTAAAATCTTTCAAAAACACCGATCAAGATAAAGACGCTTGGCGTAAAATGTGTAAAAATTTGCAGCCCATTTTTCCCGAAATACAGGAAAAAATGTCATATGAGCAGTATGTCATTTTCCACGAAACCGGAAACGAGCTGTGCATTGATGCTGCTAAAGCTTTCCTGAACCGACCGAACAAGATGCTGTGGCGTTTAATGTTTGCTAACGAGCAGGAACTCTGTAAAACTAAAGAAATGCAAGAATTTATCTGTCGTAATGCGGCATGGAAATCTCAGTACAAAGATATACAACGTACTCTTAAAAAAATTTCCAAATCGTAACTTATATTACGGCAAAATCTGATCCCTTATCACGAAAAACCGTCGGAAAAATCCGACGGCTTTTTTGTTTTTATCTTGACAAAATACGTCGCGAGAGTTACCTTACATCCGATATTTTAAATATTTATGCGTATGTATAATTTACCACTTGAAAAAAAGCTCAAGAAGTTCGAAGAAACTTGCTTGCGCCTCGTCAAAAATCCGATTTGGCGTCAACATTATCAGACATTGATGCGTAGCATTCTTACGTCCGAATCTCTTTCTGAAGAAGAACTGCTGAAAAGAGCTGAACATATCAAACCTTTGGTCCGTCTTCGCGTTGCCGATAAAGGCGCTGAAGAAGAACCGGACTTTCAGAAGTATGTCCGTGTTGGCTACGGCGAACCGAAAAAGAATGACCTTTTGGTCTGGACAAAACCGCTTGATATCCACTCATACAGCTATCTGTACAGCTTTGATGGAGACGCAGTTATCTGCAACAAAAACGGTACACCGCTTAAAACAGGCCTTTTGATAAAAGTTGCTGAATTTACCGGTTACCACAGTTGCGGCTACTACGGCATTTTACGCCCCAGTGTCGATGAAGTCCTGCAGCAAATTCCCGTTGATATTGATTTAAATCAATACTATGCTTTCGAGCTGCAATTTCTGTCCGATGATCTCAATGAAATATATGACGGTATACTTAACCGGCATATTTCAAAGGTTATTCTGTACCACCTGCCGCAAGGTCTGCCTGAACCTATCCGCCAGCAGCCGGTACTTTATAAACAGAAATAGGTTTTGATTATCAACACTATAACGCATTAAAAAGAGATCCGCGCCCAACAAGCTCGGGTCTCTTTTTGTATGCGTATTTTTTACTTGCTTTTTCATATTTTTCATCTAAAGTGACGCTGACAATCCAATTATGAATATATAGATTATAACCAATAATTTCACTTATGAGAAAAGATATTTTTGAAATCTTTAAGGCTTTACGCCATTTTAACGTATCCGCCGATGAAATTGACAACATCCGGGATGCGTACAAATTCTGGATTAATCGTCCTATTGACTTTGTGCAAACCTATCGCAAAGTGTACTATCACAACGGCGTGTTATACGCTCTGCCCTATCCGCTTGCCGAACTCAAAAACGAGTTTGTCGGTATTGAATTGAACGGTGTGATTTATCTGGCCGGCTATCTGTGCAATGTCCGCCAAGAAAAAATTGCTCAATCACTGCTGTGGCTTAAAGGTAAAATCTTTTGCAATCATCCCTATACGCATTACGGCACAGAAATGCCGAACAGTCTGACGATGACATTGCCGACGGGAAAAGAGATTTTGGATCTTATATCCAACACTCAGGAAAGTAAAGATTTGGACAGCATTGTGTTCAATAAAAACAGTAACTTTTGGGTTACGCCCGAACCGATGCACCCTGACGAGATTGTTGCAACAGCCCTATGGCGCAGCTCGGTAACATGTCATTGCCCTACCGAAGAGGAAGAAGCCCATATTCAACCGATTATTCGAATGCGTACGGGACTTGATTTTATCGGTCATCTGAACGACTTTGGTGTGCCCGATCAGGAAACATCCGAAGTGTACGGTAAGCTGCTCGCAAGCGCTGAAACACTCAAACATTAACGCACCAAAACAGTGCCGATTTTTTATGGTTGTTTGTAAACTCATAACTAATCAAAAATCCGCTTACGGCTCACACCTTAAGCGGATTTTTTAATATAATAACATTCTTTATCAATTCGGACGAGAACCGGATGTATTTAGCGGTGCTTGCTGGCTGCGAGCCTGATTAGCTTTATACGTTACATCCTGAGGATAATTTTCTGCGGCTTTTTCCCTTTCATATTCTCCGAATACATTGCTTTGCATCCAGTATGCAAATAAATATATCAATATTAATACAAGAACGCGAAAACCTATCTGATATCTAAATTTTTTATCAGAAAACAGCTCGGCAAACATCATATAAAATATTGTCGCAATACCGACAACAGCTTCTTTGACTTTTTCTTTTGTGGTTTTGTTTTTAACAGGCTTAGGCTTTTGCAAGGCTACCTGATCATTAATATAACGCATTAAAGCTTCCGTCTTGTTCTTTTGTCTGCGTAAATATTCTTCATCATCAATCGGCGTTTCAACCGGTTCGATTTCTTGATTATCTTCAACCATAATATACCCAGTTACATCAATTTAACATATTAATATTGCCACAAAAAAGTAAAAAAAATATAAAGCAAAATGCTTGATCTGCATTTATAAATTCATTTATAGCGTATTTTTTATTGACAAATATAATAATTTTGTTAAAATTTAGTCAGATAAACGTAATTATTAACTTAAATTTGTACTATTATGGATAAGACATTTAAAGTTCACGGCAATGGTTCCTCAGGAAACTTGCCCGCTTGGGATTTGTCCGTAGCTTTTTACAGCGATCTCAAGGATCCTCAAATCGAAGAGGATAAAAAGATGTTAAAGAAGTTGGCAAAGGAAATCTCTCTTTACCGCGATGAGATTGTCTATCTGGAGCCGTACGAACTCTCCATTTTGCTGAGAAAGTACGAATCCCTGATCGAGCTGTCGCGTAAGCTGTCGTACTTTGCGCATCTTTACTCTGACACGCACAAAACCGACGAAGAAGTGTCAATGTTCAGGTCCAAAATCCGCGAGGAAATCTCTCGCGTATTCGAAAACCTCGGCTTTATACACTTCGAGTTGAATGCGTTGCCACAGTGGAAGATGTACGAGTTTGTCAACCACCCGAAGCTGCATCGTTGGCTGCCGTGGTTACTTAGTCTGTTTTCCGGATACTGGGCGCTCAGCGAAGGTGTCAGTTTCATCATCAACAAAAAATCCATTGTTTCATCTTCATGGGACAGGTTGTATGACGAAACCTGCGCAAGTCTGAAGTTCCGTTTGAACGGCAAAACGCTCAATGAAGCGGAAATCGAGAAAAAGATCCATTCCAACGACGCAAAAACCAGGGAGCGCGCTCTGGCCGAAATGAATAAAGTTTATCGCGAAAATGCTCACCTTTTTACCATGTGCTACAACATGATATTGAAAGACAAGAGCGTTGATGATGAGCTTTACGGTATGTCAGAGCCGGTGGCGGACAGTTTGTTTGAGAATCACATCAGTAAAGAGGATTTGCTGGCGATGGTCAATGAGGTAACGGATTCATACATCCCCATCTCACAGCGCTTCTATAAGCTGATGGCTAAGTTGATGAAAGTCGACCATATCGGATACGCCGACCGCTGTTACAATCCTGTCGAGATTCCGGAAAAGAAGCTGAGTTGGACGGATTGTATCACCAAGGTGCTGACGGCCTATGCCGGTTTCTCACCCGAGTATCTGGCTTATGCGGCACAGATTATCAACTGTGGTACGATTGACGTTCCGCCGCGCAAAGGTAAAGTCAGCGGTGCATATTGCATCCGCGGCCAAGTACCCTACATTTTACTGAACTTTACCGGTTCAAACAATGATGTACGCACCTTTGCCCACGAACTTGGTCATGCCGTTCACTTTGTATTGGCAGCCGACGTCGGTATTTTGAATAACACAACACCGACGGCACTCGCCGAGGTAGCTTCCGAATTTGCCGAGAACCTTGTGTTCAAACAGCAAATGTCCGAGGCCACTACCGACCGCGAAAAACTGGCCTTGCTGATTGGTCGCGTTCAGGATATGATCAACTCAATCCAACGTCAGATAGCGTTCTACAAGTTTGAGGAGAGAACCCACCGTGAGCGCAAGAAAGGCGAGCTTTCGACCGAACGCCTGAACAAAATCTGGCGTGAAGAAAATTCTCGTTGTCTGGGCTTCGATGTCGGCAAAGATGCCGAGTGTATGTGGATGGGTATTTCACATATCTTCGGAATGCCGTACTACGTCTACTCGTATGCTTTTGCCGGCTTGGTCGTAAACAACCTGATTAAGGCGTACGATAAGTGGGATGAAAACCGCGAGTTCCAGATTCAGGAAGACTTTGATGATCTCTACATCGATATGTTGTCAAATACCGGTGTTGAAGACTTCAAGAGCTTGCTCGAACCATTCGGTATTGATGCCAAATCGCCTGACTTCTGGTCAAACGGTCTGTCTCTGATTACCGACTACATCGATGAGATTGAAAAACTTGCCAAGTCCGAAGGATTACTCTAAGTCTGAAGACTTAACTCTAAAGAAAAAGCGGGAACATTCCCGCTTTTTCGCATTTTATAAAGCAATAAAATAATCTAATATTTCAGCAACACATAAATAACTAATTGATTCTTAATACTTTTTTACTTGTAAATTTTCTTGACAAGACTATTTGCGTCAGCTAGACTTTATTCAATTAAGCGCCGAAGCGCGCGCCGATTTACTGTCTGAACGGCAAATACGGCGATAGTTTTGATTATGATATTGTGCAATATTTTGCAGAGGAGGTTTTATGATTTTGGTTATGGGCGGAGCCGGCTATATCGGCTCACACACGGTAAGACATTTGCTTGATAACGGCTACGAAGTTATTGTGGCAGATAATTTGATTTACGGACATCGGGAAGCTGTTGATAAGCGTGCAAAATTTGTACATGCCGATTTATTGGACAGTCTTTCTCTCAACAATCTGTTCAAAAATAACAAAATTGATGCGGTTATCCATTTTGCGGCCTTTGCTTACGTCGGTGAGAGTGTCAGCGAGCCGGAAAAATACTATTACAATAACGTCATCGGCACGGTTAATCTTTTGCACGCCATGTTGACTCACAGTGTTAAAAAAATCGTCTTTTCAAGCACCTGCGCAACTTATGGCGAACCGCAATATACCCCGATTGATGAAAAGCATCAACAATTTCCGATTAATCCATACGGACGCACCAAACTGATGATTGAGCAAATTTTTGCCGATTATGAACGTGCTTACGGCTTAGAGCATATTGCCCTGCGCTATTTTAATGCAGCCGGTTGTTCTGCCGACAGCACAATCGGTGAAAGTCATACACCGGAAACGCATTTAATTCCGTTAGTGTTACAAGCGATCAGCGGCCAACGCAAAGATATCAAAGTATTCGGTACCGACTATGATACACCGGACGGAACTTGTATTCGTGATTATATTCATGTTGAAGATTTGGCCTTAGCGCATCGTTTGGCAGTTGAAAAGCTCGGTACCTACAACGGCTGTATAAATCTGGGAACAGGTATCGGTACCTCGGTTAAAGAAATCATCACCGCCGCCGAAGCCATCAGCGGCAAAAAATGCCCGACCGAATACGCTCCGCGCCGTGCCGGAGATCCGGCCCGTCTGTTTGCCGACAATACCAAAGCCAAAGAAATCCTCGGTTGGCAACCTAAATATACCGATATCAAAGATATTATCCAAACCGCTTGGGATTGGGAGCTCAACCGCAGATACTAAGAGCGTGAATTTAAGATATAAAAAAGGCTATCGTTTAAGCACATTGCAGAAAAAATATGTTTAAAGGATAGCCCTCTTTTTTTGCCCGCCATAATTTCCGATCATTCTTTTTCTTCTTGTTGACGATAACTTTTTGGCGATACAAGCCGTTATGATAAAGCTCGAACAGCAACGCTCGTTCCGCCCCTGTTTTAATGCGTTTTTGTTTTTTCATTATAATTCCTTTCCTGTAATAAATATTTAAGAGAACTTTTTCGCTTGCGGCATGATATATCAGATTAATTTACAAAATCAACCGTAAAATTTTCCGTTACTGTCAATTTATGGCAATATATTTCTGAAAACTTTTCTCTCAAAAAAATATTGACATTATAAAAAAACGCGAATAAGCTGCTTTATGTAAATTAAAGGAAAGACAATGATTAATTTATTTATGAATATCGTTTATTGTTGCATGTTTGCTATAAATCGCAAACAGGGACGCATTTGCGATGCCTCATAAAATAAAATGTTTTTAATTTAACGCGTCCCGTTTAGGGACGTTTTTTTTGCAAAGGATAAAAATATGACAATATACAAGAAAATTACAGATTTAGTCGGCCACACACCGTTATTGGAATTATCTAACATTGAAAATAAAGATAATATTGACGCAACCGTTTTGGTAAAACTGGAATATTTTAATCCGGCCGGCAGTGTTAAAGACCGTATTGCCAAAGCCATGATTGAAGATGCCGAGGCATCCGGAAAATTAAAAAAAGGCTCGGTTATTATAGAACCGACCAGCGGCAACACCGGTATAGGTTTGGCTTCTGTTGCTGCGGCCAAAGGCTACCGCATCATTTTAACCATGCCTGAAACAATGAGCATAGAAAGACGTAATTTACTGCAAGCTTACGGGGCGGAACTGGTTTTAACCGATGGGACAAAAGGCATGAAAGGAGCTATTGCCAAAGCCGAAGAACTGGCTGCCGAAATCGAAAATTCATTTATTCCGGGACAGTTTGTAAATCCGGCCAATCCGGCTATTCATAAAGCAACCACCGGACCGGAAATTTG
>CAMVHF010000067.1 GCA_947167235.1 uncultured Alphaproteobacteria bacterium | reverse complement strand
GATAAAAGTGTAAAAGACGAAGCTGACTTTGCCGATAATATGCACGAAGGTCCGTTCAAAAAGTTTTCCCCGAACGGCACCTTAATTTCCGACGCATTTTATGTTCATGATGAGCTGGAAGGTACAATGCGTCTGTTTTATGATTCCGGCGCACCTTATGCCGAACTTCCGTATCATGAAGGTTTGCTCGACGGTAAAGCAACCATGTACTATGAAAGCGGTAATATTTTATCTACGGCCGAATTTGCAAAAGGCTTTGTTTCCGGTCATGAAATCGGCTATTATGAGAACGGTAATAAACAGTATGATTACAGCTACCTTAAGGGACAATTGAACGGTAAGGCTATTGATTATTACGAAAACGGTAAAATCAAACAGGAAGCTACCTATAAAAACGGTCAGGCAACCAATTATGTCCGTACTTATGATACCAATGGTAATAAGTTGTTTGAAGCCGAATATTTAGATAATGCACTGTCCGGAAAAGTGACTTATTTCTTAGAAGGCGGCAGCAAAGCCAAAAGTGTTATTCCATATTCTAAAGGTAAAATTTCAGGCAATATCGTTCAAACCGGCAAATACGGCAACAAAGAAAGTGAAGTCGTCTATAAAGACGGTGTATATCAGGGTGAATCTTTCGGATATTATCCGACAGGTGAGATGAAATACCGTTTGCTGACACCAACCAAAAATATTGATGCCGGCGATTTATATTATGACGAACAAGGTAATCCGATTATGGAAAATCTGACCGGTGTTCTGACAATTTTTTATCGCGATGGTACAACGCAGGCAGAAATACCTTATAAAAACGGTCAGGTTACCGGTACGTTAAAAATGTATTACGAAGGAACTAAACAACTTCGAACCGAAGCACAAATGGTCAACGGTCTGTGCGAGGGTTCTTATAAAGAATATGATGAAGACGGCCACTTGGTATCGGAAGCCAATTATGAAAACGACAAAATCGAAGGTAAACAAACTCAATATTACGCCAACGGCAAAATTATGGATGTTATCCCGTTTACCAACGGTATTGCCGAAGGTTTGGCAACCGGTTATTATGAAAACGGCAAACAAGCCTTTTCCGTCCCTTATAAAAACGGTGAGATGCACGGTATGCTGACCGTTTTATATCCGTCCGGCAAAACTCAGGTTGAAAAAAGATTCATTAACGGTTATTGGACCGGCGATGAGTACCGCGCTTATAATACCAACGGGAAATTGGTTATCGAAATATCAAAAGATTCGTTCAGCACCCATTACTATAATGTTGATGAAAACGGCAATAAGACGGCAATGAGCGAAGAAGAAAAAACAAAACTTTTAGATAAAATTGATATGCCTTATCTGCGCGATAAAAATGCTGAAGAAATCGAAGCGTTGGCCGCCAAAGCTTTAGGACAGTAGGCGCTCAAGATGAACGATATCGAATTAACAAATCGTCTGATTGATATTGAAATGGCTTTGGATAATCAAGCCAAAACCATTGAAGATTTAAGTGAAATGGTTGTTAAGCAAGGCAAACTTATCGACCATTTGCTTAAACAAAACGAAATGTTGCGCGATGCACTTTCAACTGATGTGGTTAAACCTTTGAGCGATGAAACACCACCGCCGCATTACTGATTTATTTTAAAACAGAGATCAATTGATCGGCACATAATTCGGCAGATCCAGCAAAATTTATTTGGCGATCAAATATCCGGCCGGTTTTGGTGTTGCCGTTATAAAGGCAGTAAGGTGTTGTAAAATACCTGCCGTATACAGAGCTGTCATCTATATGTAATCCGATTTTATGGCGGCAACAATAATCGGCTTTGGCTTTATTCCAAAGTTCATCATCCATATAAAAACTGCCGTCTTCACATACCGTAATTTGCCCTTTATTTTCATAATAGCTGTAAATGCACCATATTTGCGAATAAAAAATATTGTTATCATGAAGATAATTTTTAATATATTCCTCCGGCCCGCCGCTGATAATATGAATTTCGATACGACGGCGCAGTAATTCTTGAGACAGTTTTTGAAAAAACTCCGGATCGGTATTGATAACGCCATGGAAATCAATACCTATTTTACCAACTTTCTCCGCTGTCACCAAAGTTTTCATTGTACCACTCTTTCATAGAATTCGGGCTTAAAATAGACAGTGAATTAATATCAACATCAGGTTCGTCACTGGAACCGTTGATTTTATAATCCGCGGCAAAAATCGTTCCGTCTTTACTGGCCAATAAATTACCGACCACAGGTATTTTACCTAAAAAGCGATTTAGGCTGTATGCCGGCGCGATCACACCGTGAAATTTAATATCATCCGTTGTTCGATTGTAGGTTCCGATGGTCGTTATGCCGACAACATTACCTTCGGCCTGCGCTTTTTTTAAGGTCAATATCTTATATTGATATTCAAACGGTGCGCTGAAATGCGTAAATGTTAAGCCGTCACCTTTAAGTAAATCCAGCATCCCCGTAAACGAAGCAACCGACAACAGTTTTGCGATAACCGGTGCATCCTGAATACTGAAATCGCGCACGGCCGCATGACCGATAAATTTCTTTTGAGCGTCGCGCCGCGCTTCTATTTTTAAGTTACCGCCGACCATATTATCATACAAACGTAAAACCTTTAGTGTACTGCCGGCATTATTACTGTCGATAGAAAGATAGTGCTCCTTATTGCCGCGCGGCGTATAATCCAAATTAACCTTAATAGATTTATCAATACCGTAGTTTCCGACCAAATGAACTTCGTCTAATCCGACACCGTGCTTTAATTTGGCACTGCCGGCAAAATTTTGAATAGGTGTTGTCTTATTGGTCCACAAACTATGCACCGTAATAAATATATCCATATCATTAACTTCTTCAAGTCCGTCATCTTCATTTTCTTGTTTGACCACGGTTTTTGAAGTATTCGTTTTTTTATCATCGCTTTTATCAAACAGCGGTGTCAAATCAAAACTGCTGCCGGATACATCTATTTTAATCCGCGGCATTTCGGTATCTGTCAGACTAACCTTAGCTTTAGCTGAAGTTTTGGCACCGGATATCTGGTCAATATCAACTAATTTGACACGACCGCTCGGATACATTTTAATATTACCACTTATATTAACGCCGGTTTTACTTAAACTTATACTCGGAATATCCGACAGTTTTTCGTTTTTAACTATGGCATGTGCTTTAAGTTGAGCCGGTTCGCCTTTCGGTTTAACAAAACCGAAATAAGCATAATCTATTTTGTTATTTTGCAAATCGGCATTGATATTGATATCAATAACATCGTTTTCTTTTATGATGACATCGGCATTAACCGTGGCGTAGCCTTCAATATTCGGAGCATCAATAATCTTCCAGTCAATACCCAACGCTTTTTTGGCGGCTTCGTCCAGTTTGAAAACAATTTTACTCCGACTTTTATAATTTTTATCGGCAAACTTTTCATCCATTGTCAATTTTATCGGTACATTTTCAAAACTGCCATCGCCGCTCAATCCCCAACCCGAGGAGTTAACATACAGCTTCATATCTTTGGCGCCGACACTGTGCTTATCAATCAAATCCGGAATTTCAACATTATGCAAATCGGCTTTAACGTCAACTTTAATATCCTTGCCTTGCAAATCTTGACGCAATTCGAAATCCAACTTTAAGGCCAAATCGACATTACCTTTAATTTTTTCGGGTTTCAGCCCGATTTCTTTAGCAAACTCCAGCGGCGGATTATTAATAAGATTAAGCGCATCGGTAACACTCGAATTTCCGATTAAATCAATTAAAATAAAATTATCTTCCTTATTTAAGTCATAGATATCGACTTTACCGCCGGTGATAATAACACCGTCATTAATACCTTTATCAATATCAATCAAAATATTATGATCGGTAAAATGAGCCGTGCCATAAACATTATGAACCACCGGCATACCCTCAAGATAAAAAATGTCACCATCGGTCAGCTCGGCTTTACCGTCCAGATTAACAAGTCCCCAACTTTGAGTATTTTCCTTATATCCGAAATCAAAGATGAATTTACCGTTTTTAGCCGTACCGCCGATTAAACCGTCTTTACACCATTCCCATCCCGGCTCGGCAAAATAGCGCGGCCAAAAGCGCGATAAATCAGTCAATGCAAATTCTTTGACTTTTACCGTAAAGCGCGCAACTGCATCTTTTAAGGAATGTTCCATATAATATGTTTCCAAACCGTTGGCCTCGAAATCGAAGGTTGCATTTTGCCCACCGAGTTTAAATTCGGCATTTTCGATATGAATTTCATCAATACCGCCGGTTACTTTACCCGATACCTGCAGTTCATCGACTTCATAATTATACTTTTCTTCATTTTCAAAAGTAATCAGGCCATGTCCGCTGTCCAATTCGAATTCGATTTTTTCGACAGCACCGTCAATATAATCGGAAGCCTCATCCGGATGAGCCAAAATATCGGCTAATTTAATAGTCGTACTGACTTTACCGTTAACCGGAACTTCTATGCTCATGGAAGATAAAATATTATCTTCGGTTGTTTCGTTAAAAGTGCTCATCATATCGGATAGAATCAAATCCGAAAAATAGACCTCGGCATCCAAAATATCATCCGAAGCATGATATGTTCCCTCAAAACCGGCCGAAGCAATTTTATCATTGATATTAACGAGAGCGTTGGCATTAACTTCCAGATTAATAAAATTACGGCTAAATTCGAAATCCAAATCCGAAAGTATCCATTTGCGCCCTAAATCAACTTCATGAAATTCGACTTCCCCGCCTTTAACGGAAATATTATTTACAAAGCTTTCCGGATAGATTTTTTCTTCGGCATTGTAATTGCTCAGAAAGTCTTTGAAAATGTTTACATAAAATTCCAATTTTTTCTTATTGGCCTCATTTTTATGCTCTTCCTCAACACCGTAAGAGGCAAAAACATATACCGTCGGATTTTCGAGACTTACATCACTCGGTGCAATTATACCTTTTATCAAAGCGCGTAAACTGAATGAAAGATAGAGTTTCGGCGCACTGATACTGACCGTATCATCATTTTTTTTCAGCAATATTTCCTTTGCGGTAACCCTGAGCGGTTGGATTGAACGCACCAACTCGATATTAACATCCCCTATGTCAACCGTATATTCATTTTCATCATAGTTCAAAGCTTGCACGATATACGGTCTTAAATACGGAACAGATATCGGTCCGCGATACAATGTCCAGATAAACAGCAAAAAAACAACCAATAACCCGACCATAAAGAAATCTATGGTCTTTTTGAAAAAATATGCTTTAGCCGACATTTTCTTCATTCGGGTTACTCTTTTCAAACCTGAGCGTTATCGTCTTTAATTTTATGTGCGAGTGATGCCGATAAAAACAAATCGATATCACCGTCCAGCACACCTTTGCAATCGGCAGTTTCGGCATCCGTACGCAAATCTTTGATTAAACGATACGGCTGTAAAACATACGAGCGAATTTGATACCCCCAACCGTTGTCGCCTTGATTTTCGCGGGCGGTTTGCGCGGCATCATTACGCTTTTGCATTTCCATTTCATATAAACGGGCGCGAAGCATTTTCCAACAGTTATCACGGTTTTGAAATTGCGAGCGCTGTGTTTGGCTCGATACGACAATGCCTGTCGGAATATGGGTTATACGCACAGCCGAATCTGTCTTGTTAATATGCTGACCGCCGGCACCGGACGCCCGATAGGTATCAATACGGCAATCGGCCGGATTAATATCTATTTCTATGGTATCATCAATCACCGGATACACCCCGACCGAAGCAAAACTCGTGTGGCGGCGCGCCGCACTGTCAAACGGCGAAATGCGTACCAAACGATGTACACCGCTTTCGGATTTAAGCCAACCGTAAGCGTTATGGCCGCCGATTTTTATGGTGGCCGATTTTAGGCCGGCAACATCACCTTCGGTTTCTTCAATCAGTTCGATTTTATATTTATGATTTTCAGCCCATCTTGTGTACATTCGGAGCAGCATCTGTGCCCAATCCATAGCCTCGGTACCGCCGCTGCCGGCATGGACTTCCAAATAGGCATCATTGGCATCGGCTTCTCCGGATAATAAAGATTCCAGTTCGGCATGTTTGGTTTCTTGCTGCATGGTTTGTAAATTTATCATCAACTCGCTAAGCAGATTTTCGTCATTTTCCGCCTCGCCCAATTCTTCCATTTCTTTGTAATCCTGCAAGGTTCGGGTAAAGTTTTCATATTGATCCAACTTAGCCTCAAGCGTATTTTTTTCACTCATTAAGCGCTGTGCTTTATCGGGATCATTCCACAAATCCGGATCGGCTGTCAACGCGGCGAGTTCTTCGCGGCGCATAACGGCATTATCATAGTCAAAGATACCTCCTCAGCAATGCCAATGATTGCTCGATTTCTTGAAAAATGTTGTAAAAATCTGCGCGCATTAATATTCTCCTCCGATTTGCAAACCGCTTTTTTCTTCTTGTTCCGTACTCGCAATCGGGCTGTCATCACCACCTATTTGGCGCTGACGATTATTAAAATCAAAATCAGGCTTAACGGCTTCCGTAATAACCGTACTGTCGCCGATGGACGATGGACGTCCGGTTTGCGGATTAACTCTGACCAGCTTGATGCCGGCCGGTATACGGAACCCCGTATCGGGAACATCTTTTAGGGCTTCTTGCATAAAGTCATAAAAAATCGGTAATGCCGCTTGTGCACCGGTCTCGTAGCGCCCCAAACTTTCCGGCTCGTCATAACCGACGTAGACACCGGCCACCAAATCCGGCGAAAAGCCGACAAACCAAGCGTCTTTTGTTTCGTTTGTCGTACCGGTTTTACCGGCCAAATGTCTGTGCAACCCGTTCAATTTTGCACCTGTACCGCGTGTGGCAACACCTTCCAGAATCGAAGTCATTTGATATGCCGAAAGCGGATCAACCACCTGCTCGCGAATAACATTAAAATCAGGAGCCTGCTGGTTTTCCCATTTATCGGCGGCGCACTCCGGACAAGGTGTCTGTTCGTGTTTATAAATCGTCCGCCCTTTTCTGTCTTGAATGCGCTCAATCATGTACGGCGGTACTTTTTTACCTCCGTTAACAATCACGCAATAGGCTCCGACCATATTAATCACACGGGTATCCGCGGCACCTAAAGATGCCGACAAATACGGCGGTAAATTATCATTTACACCCACACGGCGCGATATATCAACCACTTTATCCATACCGATATCCTGAGCCAAACGAACCGTCATCAAGTTTTTGGAAAGCTCGACGCCGCGACGCAAAGTCATCATACCGTAGAATTTCTTAGAGTAATTTACCGGCTTCCATTTCGGCATCCCTACGCCCTGATCCAATACAAACGGCGCATCCAAAATCATATCGGTCGGCGAATACCCCTGTTCCAAAGCCGCCAAATATACAAAAGGCTTAAAGGTTGATCCGGTTTGACGGTAAGCTTGTGTTGCCCGATTAAATTGCGATTTGGCAAACGAAAAACCGCCGACAAGTGCCAAAACTTTTCCGGTATGCGGATCCATCACCGCCATACCGCCTTCAACTTCCGGAATTTGGCGCAAATTGTAAACGGCTTTTTCGGCAGTTTTATCTTTTTCGACATAAACAACATCGCCTTTTTTCAAAACCTGTTCAACCGAAGTCGGAACCGGTCCCATATCTTTGCCTTTTTCCTTATAGCGTGCCCAAGCCAATGATTTAAGCAAAATATTGCCCTTATCACCGTTAACGGTTTCAATATCGGCCTTATCTTTTGCCACTTTAATAACAACGGCTTTTTCCCAAGTCGGCTCGGCCCCCGGTATCAATTTGGTATCCTGCAAACTTTGCTTATAATTTTCATCTATTTTGATGTTTGCGGTTGCCCCACGCCAACCGTGACGGGCATCGTAAGCCAACAGCCCCTTACGCAAAGCATTGGTTGCAATGGTTTGCAACTTCGGATCAACCGTTGTTCGGACGATTAACCCGCCTTGATACAATGCCTCATCACCGAAATTACGACTGATTGAACGTCTTACTTCTTCACTGTAATATTCGGTATCTTTCAAAAATCCGCTTTTACGTTCTACAACCTTTAACGGTTTTTCTTTAGCTTCTTTAGCCTCATCTTCTTTGACATAACCGTCTTCGACCATGCGATCGATAACCCAATTGCGGCGAGCAATAGCGGCATCATAACGCGTTTTCGGATTATAGTTGTTCGGACCTTTCGGTAACGCCGCCATATAGGCAATTTCTTCCAATGATAACTCATCTAAAGATTTACCGAAATAATTGATGGCTGCCGCAGCCACACCATAGGCTCGATTACCTAAATAGATTTCATTTAAGTACAACTCCAAAACGTGTTCTTTGGTAAAGGCCTTGTTGATACGACGTGCCAAAATAGCTTCTTTGAGCTTACGGGTATACGATAATTCCGAACTTAACAAAAAGTTTTTAGCTACTTGTTGAGTAATGGTCGAAGCGCCGGCCGGTCTGCGTCCCGTTCCCATTTTTTTCAAATTGCCCAAAACGGCACGGATAATGCCCAGATAATCTAAGCCTGAATGCTGATAAAAATGCTTATCTTCGGCCGCAATAAAAGCCTGTTTTACTCTGTCCGGAATTTTTTCAATCGGCACAAACAAAC
>CAMVHF010000066.1 GCA_947167235.1 uncultured Alphaproteobacteria bacterium | reverse complement strand
AAACAGAATCTCTTAGTATATATTCTATTTGCTTCCGCTTAATTTTTCGTAAATTAATAATTAATATCTTTTTGAATTATATATCAAATTTTGTAAATCCTCAAGACCAAATATTTCAGGTAATACTAAACCTTCACGAATATACGGCGTATATAAAATATAAAAAGGAAGACCTTTACGTCCGTATTTTTCCATATAATCCAAAATATCTTTGTTATAATTGGTCCAATCAACTTTGATTAAATCAAGGTTATAGACGTTTTTCCAATATTCAAGATTGTTTTTATTGAACAGTAAAAAGTTGTTGACGTGGCAGGTCATACACCAGTCGGCGCCGATTTCCAATAAGACGGAATGACCTTGCGATAATTTTTCCTGAATTTTGAATTTATCGATTTCGGTTTGCCGATTAACCATATTGCGGGCATGATTGTATTCATAACTTTCTTTAGCAATTGATGTACTCCAACCGATACATAAAATAAAGAATAATGCCAAAATAAAGTGTGATGTTAATTTAATTTTTTTCAGTAAAGCATCGGTTATTTGCTCATCCAGAGCGCCTTCCAAATACTGCTGGAATTTATGATGAATACTGAAAATCCAGACAAACAATATAAGTAAGCCGAATATTTTTAAAACGGTTTCATTGTCGGTTTGTCCCCAAATCAGACTGAAAAACCATAAAATGGTTAAATAAAGCATTCCTTGCGTTATGAAATTCAGGTGCGACATCCATTTCCCGGGTTTGGGAAAAAGTTTTTCGGGTTCATTGGCAAATAAAGTAATCAAATACGGTAAGGATAAGCCGAAAGCAACGGCATACAAAACAATAATAAGCTCGGAGTAGGTGCCGGCCAGTGCAAAACCGATGGCTGTGGCCAGATAAGGACCGGTACACGGTGTCGATAATAACACAATCAGAGTACCAACCCAAAAGGTTGTTTTTGGTGATAATGCCTGATTGGTAAAACGTGATAAAAAGTTAAATGAAGGCATTAAGACCACAAAACAAGCCAGAACGAAGGTCATAACAATCAAAAAGCTCAAGTTTTGAAATTGCATGCCCCAACCCAATGAATAGCCGAGATATTTAGCAATAAGCAAAGCGCAGATTAAAACGGTAAAGCCTGCATAAATTCCCAGACAAGTCAACTTGAGAGAGTGTTTGACCAATTTGCGATGTTTTTCTTCCGTGCGGCTGAATGAAATGATTTTTAATGACAAAATAGGGAATACACACGGCATAAAATTTAATATAAAACCGCCCAGTACGGCAAAGAATATTATGCCCCAGTTGAGTGATGCTTTATCCGGATCAAGACTTGAGGCTTCCTCTGCTTCTTGGGTTAATCGGATATTATATGTTGTGTTAAGTGAAGCTGTGACGGTTATTTTTGAACCGATCAGATCAACATCTTTGTCATCGTCAATAGGTTCAAAATTAACATCTATTTTATCATCGTGCAGGCGGATGAAAGGGGAATTAAACCTTGTATATCCGCCGTTTTCTTCAATAAAAACTTTAAAATTTTGCACTTTTTTATCGGTAGAGAATTGTAAGTGGACGATTTGACGATCATCATTCTTATCAATAAACATTTTTTTGAAACGCAAATGTTTCGTCTCATCTTTCGGCAGCAAAACTTTGTCTTGAAAAAAAGCCGTACTTAAACCGTTAGGCAAAAACTCATCGCCGGACGGATCTACCGTCAGTTCCAACGGGAAAATTTTATTATCGCAATCCAAATTCGTATCGCATAATGATAGTTTAACTTCCCCCTTTAATGTAACAGGTTGTTCGACATCGGCGATTTCCGCCGTAATCGGAATAATAAAGTCGCCGTAATATTTATAGGCATAATATTTATCTTTTGAATTAAGCGGAATAGGATATGTGACGGTCAAATTTTTAACATTGGTTGACTGTGATAAATTAATTTGCGGTTTCAAATGCAGCGGATCAATATTATTAGCCAATACAAAGGTGGACAATCTGGTAATAATCTGAATTCCGAAATTTAACGTTTCTTTTTTATCGGTATAAATATCGGGCGAGATTAATCTGACACTGGCGTAAGGTGAATCTTGCCATTGACTTATGCCTAAATCGGAAAGTAACGGGTTTTTATATTTATATCCGTAAAACCAAATTTTCTTCCATTCTATTTTTTGCAAAGCCTCATTGAGCTTATCCATCATATCGCGCTCTTTTTGATTTTCACGCTCATAGGCAATTATAGATTGCCGTTCATCGGCATTTTGGCTGTAAGTCAAAAATTTTTTGAAATTATGTACGACATAAAATTTGCCCTCGGGAGCCTCTTTATAAGGAACTTCATTCGGGTGGTCGTATTCGTTATCAGAGCGGATTTTTCTCAGTTTTTCGGGTACTAATTTGTACGAAATAACCTTATTATAGGTCTGTTTGACTTTTTCATACATATAATAGCCGATTTCCAAATAATGCCGTTTTTGCTCCAATTGTTCGTCATTTTCTTCCGGTAAAAATTGCCGCAGGACTTCTATGAATTTAGGATCTGCGATTTCTTCAATTGTATATTTAGTGTATATGTATTCCCCGATTTCGTATAAAATATTGACGGTGGCGCCGAATGATGGTCTTATTTCTTCTTCATTTTCGATTTTTTCCATCTCAAGACGGGTATTGTAGCCTTCAAAATCTTTAGGCAAATCTTTAACACCGGCTTGCGTAGGACTAATGAAAAGTGTCAGCAAGCACACTATATAAAAAAACAGATATTTCATTTCAAATTCATAAGTTTTTAAATTCCGGTTTGTTAAAAAATATGATATACTGAAAAGGTAAAAAAAAAATTAGCTTTTAAGGTTTATGTAAAAATGGATAATTTTGATAGCAGATATGCTTTGACCGGCAAGTTTTTGATTGCAACATCGACACTCAATGATGATGAGTGTTTCGGGCATTCTGTTATTTATATTTGTTCGCACGGCCAAAACGGTGCCATGGGCGTTATTGTCAATAAACGTCTGGATACATATACCTTTTCGGATTTGACAATGCAATTGCCGATACAAAATTATGCTAAGTTAAATGAAGTTAATCTGTACAGCGGCGGACCGTTGGAAAAGGTCAGGGGAATGGTGCTGCATTCAACGGACTATGTTCGTGAAGGTACCATTGTTATAGGTAACGGAATTGCGGTTTCATCGACAAATGAGATTATAGCCGATATTGCGTTTGATCAGGGACCGCACGATAAACTTGTGGCATTGGGGTATTCCTTTTGGCAACCGCGGCAATTGGAGGCGGAAATATTCAGAAACGACTGGCTTGTTATCAATTCCGATAAAGAGCTGTTATTCCGCACCAAAGATGAAGAAAAATGGCAACGTGCCATTGATGAAAGCGGCATAAACTTAGACCGGTTAATTAATATAACCGGTCACAGCTAAGCCTTATCGTTATTTTTTCTTTAAGGAATTCAACACCGCCTCGGTGACGGCCTTTTTTGCCTGCGCTTTTATTGAGCGCTTCACCGAACCGACGGCGCGATTGGTCGCGCTTGAAATAACATCGGAGGTCGATTTCTTTTTCGAAGAAGAACCGGTCATTCCCGAGATAATTCCCATGGCTATGGTGATAAAGAAATTGATAATTCTTCTTTGATTAACCTTACCGATGTTTTCCCACCAGTAGCGAATTTTCCATGATAATGTCTTCTGCTTTTCGGCTTCTAAACTATCGCGATACTGCTGATTAGCAAGCTCTTGTGCCTGTTGTTGTTGATCGGCCAAGATACTGGAGAATTTTTGCGGCGTTGATTGTACACGATACGGTTCTAACATATCCAGAATTTCCTGATTGGATACATAGGCACCCAAAATACGGGTTAAAGTACCGTTTTCTTCCAATAATAATGAATCGCCGCGCCCCAGAAGCGTTTCGGCACCCAGCGAATTCAATATAATCATTGAATCGGTCGGTGAGGATACTTTATACGATAAACGTGTCGGCAAATTTGCCTTAATGGTACCGGTTATTACATCAACCGACGGACGCTGGGTGGCAATAATCAGGTGAATACCGGATGCCCGTGCCTTTTGAGCCAACTGTAACACTTGTTTTTCGACCGTTTTATCAAACATAATCAAATCGGCAAACTCATCGATAACGCAGACAATGTACGGCATTTTAAGCCCCTTTTCGGTGTATTCACCGATATTGCGAACCATATGTTGCTCAAACAGTGAATAACGATAGTTCATTTCATTAACCAACTGTGCCAAACAAGTACTGGCTTCATTCATATCGGTAATAACCGGACGGTACATATACTTTTGATTATTGTACATTGAAAATTCGATACGTTTCGGATCAATTAAAACAAACTGTAATTCTTCCGGTGTCTTTTTATTGATCAGTGATAAAATGAAAGAATTTAAGCCGACCGATTTACCTGAACCGGTTGTACCGGCCACCAACAGGTGCGGCATTTTGCTTAAATCCTTCATTACCGGTTCGCCGCGCATATTAACACCCACACAAATCGGCAGGGCGTATGTGGCGCGTACAAATTCGGCCGAATAGACAAGCGGCGGAAAAGGAATGGTTGTAGCCTGCGGTTGCGGCACTTCAAAGCAAATATATGTTGAGTTCGGTATTTCGGTTGCACGAACGCCGGTGACACCGAGCTCACGGGCAATATCACGCATCATTTTTTCGACGTTGGCAAATTTTGTACCTTCCGCTAATTTAAATTCGACCTCGGTAATCAGCGGACCTTCGGTTATTTTGCCGATAGAACCGAAAATACCGAAGTGAGCCAAAGTCCGAGGCAGGTTAGTTTCTAAGTTTTCAATCACGATTATAGTCCTTTATCTGATTTACCGTTACCGAACGGCATATAAGCTCCTACGCCGCCGAAGTACTTTTGGAAGAACCCTTGTTTTCTGTCGGCAGCCAATGTTTTGTCGCCGTCAATAGCGATATTGTTTCCGTCGGCCAGGGTACGCGTATCTATTTTACTGACCTTATCGTCATCGAATGTCAGCGCCAAAACCTGACGATCAAGTTCCGTCGGGCGTATAAAAGCAACGCGTCTGATGGTTGATGACATATAAATCCAGTGATCGTCGCTTAAACCGGTTGTTAAGCTCGGCGCACCTAAAATTTCTTTAACTTCGGCTTTAGTCAATCCGTTATGAATTTGGGCGATTTTTTCACTTTCCGGCATATTGCCGTTATGATCCAAAAACACATCGGATGAACAGCCGCTACATACTAACACGGCACAAAGAAAAAATAATTTGCGTATTGACATCTGTATGATTCCTTATATTTATAATTCTATACTGTATATATAACACAAGGATTTTATAATGCAAAAAATTTTTTCATATCCTATCAAAATAGATGAATTAAATCAGAATCAGTATAGGTTCGAGCTTATCGCCGATGCCGATGAACTTAAGGATATTACGGCAGTTTTGCAGGTTGAAGATGTTAAAACGTTTAAGGCTGATATTTTTTTGAAACTGAACTTAAAAGAACATTTAATGAAGGTATGGGGGAATGTTGCCGCCAAATTAGAACTCAAAAGCGTTATCAGTCTGGAAAATTTTGTAAAGGATTTTGATGTGCCGTTTGAACTTGTTTTTGATACCAAGGCAACGTATCAGGATATTAAGGATATGGAAGCCGGCATTAATGACGATGTTCCGGATATTATTGAAAACGGACAAATTAATCTGGCTGATATCGCCATTGAACAGATTGCGCTTAATTTAGACGATTATCCGCGTGCCGAAGGCGAAGTTTTTGACTTTTCGCAATATGCCGAAGTCGAACCGATTAAAAAAGATAATCCGTTTGCCGTTTTGGAAAAGCTTAAAAAATAGGGGAATTACTCAACGACTTCCCACGGAAAGTTAATCCACAACCCTGCCGGTTCGGTAATCGGCGCAAAATCCGGAACTATGGACTGATTTTTATTGATAACGGTATAAATACGGGCAGACGGATATTTATGACGCAAATACAATAAGGTTTCGCCGCTGTCACAAATATCGTCAATAATAAAAGTTGTCGGTTCGTTCGGAACATCATCGAGTGTGGTATCAATAATTTCGGACTGTTGTTTATCATTGGCATAAGATGAAAGGCGGATAAAGCGAATGTCTTTAATGCCCAACAAATGAGCCGTCATGGTTGCAGGAATTAAACCGCCGCGTGATACCGCCGCAATCGTGATTTTGCTCGGATTCTCCGATTTAATTTTATCGGCAATAGCCTGACAGGCATCTTTAATTTCGGCAAATGTAACATCTTTCATCGGTGGTCTCCTTCATATAAAATAATGAGATGATTTATAGCAAAAGCCGCCTTATCCGTCAATTGAATTTACGAGGTTATGCGCCGCTTAGTGTAAATTGTTGATTTGAAAAAAGGGCAAAAATAAAAAAAAGAAGGCATTTGCCTTCTTTTTTTACGGCATCTTCAACGATGCGTTTTTCTTATTTACAAGTTTTATAACTTCCGGTGTAATATCTACCGTGTATTTTGAAGTAAACGCGATGGCTTTGGCATTGAAAATGGTTTTAGCGCCTTTAGCGAGGGCGACTTCTTTTAAAGCCAGATTAATATTTTCGGTAGCCTGAATCATTGTTTCATCATAAGCCTTAATTGTTTCATCACGCTTTAATTTAAGAGATTTCATGTAAACGTCTGAAAAATCGTCTTTTACCTTTGATTTTTTCATATTTTTGATTTTTTTCTGGGCGTCATCAACTTCTTTGATTAACTCATTAATTTTAGTTTCAAACTGCTGTTTCAGCGTTACTAAATTTGAAGAAGCGACAACCGCCTCCAGATTATAGATATAGACGATTTGGGAATTCTGCAATTCTGCCGACAAAGTTTCGGCAATTTGTTTGGTTTGAGCCAGTTCGGCATTAAGCGCCGTATTTTGCTCATAAAAATAATAAAAGCCGTAACCGCTGCCGGCAATTGTGGCAAGCAAAGCCAATGTCAGCATAATCAAAGATGTACGGCCGCATTTTTGCGGTTGAACGGCGGTTTGTTCGTTTTCACTTGTTTTTGTTTTTGCATTAGATTTACTTGTCATTTTATCCTCACAAAAAAAATAGCTTGGATGCCGTTAAGCATCCAAGCTATTTATCAGTTTATTACCAAGAATAAGTTACACCCATACGGTAGGTTGCTTCGTTATCATCCCAAGCAATACCAGTATTGAAGAGTATATTATCCGTGAACCAGTGGAAACCACCGACGGCCATAGCGCCGTGACCATGGTACATACCTGTACCAACAGAAAGTTGGGTATTACCATGAGCTCTGGCGTTAGGTACTAACGCAGACAAAGCTGCAGCCGATGCCATACCGGATTGGAACTTATGACGCAATGTGCGAACATCATGATCGACACTGTTCAATTTAGTATCCAATTTACCGATAGCATCCACAACGGTCTTAGAACCTTGTGTATAGTGCATCTTGTTGAAGTTAGCACGGTTACCGATAGCGCTGTCCAAAGCGGTTAAGTGTTGTTCAACCGTTGAACTATCAGAGTCAGCCAAGTTACCTTGGTATGCACCTGCAGCTCTTTGTTTTGCAGCCAAGCCGTGGATTGTGCCCATAGAAGCATCAATGTTTAGCAAAGCTTCAACCACTGTATCCGGTTGAGTTGTTGTACCGTTCGACAGGTTCTTGTAACCATAGCCGATGTTGTTCATATTACCGACTTTTCTGTTTAGTGCATCAATGTTGGCATTAACCGTATTGTCGTCAGTAACATTGTTGAAAGCAACGGTTGTTGCAGCACCGACGTTAGAAGCAACCTGAGATACGGCAGACATAATGTCATGGTATCCGGCAGTAGCTGTTGCGGTTGCAGCCGGGTTGTATGTATAGTCAACATCTTTATCGGCATCAACGGCACCTGTCCAAACGGCATCAGTGAATGTACCACCGGTAGCTGTTTCAACGTTTTGAGACAACGAACTGATAGCGGAAGCAACGTCAGAAACGTCTGTTACGCCATGAGCATTTTTGTCGTCTAATTTGCCGATTGTTTTAGCAACGGTAGCATTGGTAGCCATTGTACGTTTAGCTTGATCATCAACCGTACCGCTGGTGATAGCAGCATCGCCCTGATCCATAGCGGCAACATAGCTTGAACCGTTGAAGGTCAAAGCACCAGTCTTTGTTGTTCCACTAACTTCCAAATCGCCGTTAACGTGAGTATCGCTTAACCAAGAAGAACCTGTAACAGCAAAATTACCGCCAACAGATGCATCGCCAGTTGTAGCTAAAGCACCGTCAACATGGGTGTTCTTCAACCAAGATTCACCTGTTACGGACAAAGCACCGTCAACATTGGTATCTTTCAACCAAGATGTACCTTGTACACCTAAGTTGCCTTGAGCTGTCACATTACCGTCTTTATCAACCGTGAAGTTACCGTTTGCAGCAGAGATACCGCCTGTGCGCCATACATGGAACGCACCGTCTGCGGCTGTAATTGCACCATTGTGGTTTACAGAGAATTTACCGCCGGCAGCAGACATAGAACCGTCAGTAGCAGTTACGCTAAATTTGTCACCGATTGTGGTATCACCTTCGATATCCATTGTACCGGCAACAGCTGTGTTACCTTCTTTGCTAACCGTGAAGTTACCGTTAGCAGCTTTAACGGCACCATCGCCATCAACAGCGAATTTACCGTCAGATACAGACAATGTGCCTAAAGTTTCGATATCGCCGTCTTCATTTACGGTAAATGTTTCTTCATACAAACCGGTAACAGCATTCTTTTGAG
>CAMVHF010000065.1 GCA_947167235.1 uncultured Alphaproteobacteria bacterium | reverse complement strand
GACCGCCGAATGTCGAAGTTACACGATACTTGTATACCGGCATACCGAGCGGAACGGCACTCATCGCGGTTTTGTACTTATCCAGCATATCAATTCTTTCGAAAGTCGATGAGATTTTATCCTGAAGTTCCGGATTAATTTTAGTACCTTCAATCGGTTCATACGCACCGCCCTTTCCGTCTTTTATATTAGACAGCGGATTAAAATACTGTTTTTGTACTTTCAATGTATTGTTAATTGTGGATAACGTGGCTTTTATGTCATCAATTTCTTTACCTGAAAGCTTTTCGATTTTATCCAAAATTGCAATTTCGGCACTTTCCAAACCTCTGACCGTCTGTTGTAAATCTTCAAGCTTATTGCCTAAATCACCGATTTTCGAGCGAAGAACATAATTTTCTTCCATAACCATATCTTTTTGGATAAGTGCTTCTTTTTTAGTCACTTCTTCTTCGATTTTTTCGGTATCGAGCCAATTTTCATTATCGGCAATTTGTTTCATTTTATCTTCGACCACCGATGCTTTTTCTTTATAAGCATTAAGCTCGTTCAAACCGTTACCGGCTTCTTCAACCGAAGCCACAACATCTTTAAGATTATTTTGTAATGCGGTAACATCTGAAATTAATTCGGCATAAGCATCACGGGTTTTGCCGAGTTCTTTATCTTTGCGATGAATTATTTTACTGGACTTATGATAAAAGTAATAGTTATACCCCGACCAACAGAATACGGCCGCCATAAATATCAGGAAAAACACCTGAAGATTATGCGAAATATTAAAAACTTTCGCTCTGCCGGCGCTGCGAAAAATGATTTCTTTATCGGCTAAAAACGGCTTTTTTTCGGTATAAACCACTTTAGGCTTTTTAAATTTATATTTATTTTTTTTCAAAAAGTTATTCCTTATAAGTTCAAACTTTTGGAATATATATATCAAATCTTTTCAAAAATAAAGTTTTTTTTGCGTTTTAAATGAAAAAAACACATTATACATACTTATTTTTGCTATTTTTTTAGAAAATTTTGATGACTTTCGTTAATTTTTTAATATAATGTCGCTGAATTATCTTGAAAGGTAAACTTATGGAAACACAAAATTTAAAAACATATTTCACATTTAAAAATATTGTCTTGGGTATTATCGCAGTTTTAGTCATCGGATTAGGTGTAAAGAAAATATACAGCCGTTCCGCCGTGCAAATGTATAAAACTCAACCGCTGATCATCGGCAGCATTACCGAGAGTATTACGGCTTCCGGCACCATTAATCCGTTATCGACGGTTTCAATCGGTACGCAAGCTTCAGGACGTATTGCCGAAATTTATGTGGACTATAATTCCGAAGTTAAAAAGGATCAATTATTGGCTTTAATCGATCAGGATAATGCCAAAGCCAATGTGGCTCAACGAGAAGCCGCTTTGGAAATAGCCAAAGCGCAGGTTAATGTTGTGCAAAATAACATCAAATACTATAAAAAGGCCTTAGATAGAATTTCACAATTAAATGCTTCAAAATATTCGGCCGTTAAAGATTTGGAAGCTGCCGAGCGCGATTATGACAATGCCGTTGCACAATTGACTTTGGAACAAGCGCAGGTCAAACAGGCCGAAGCCTCATTAAATTCGGCTTTAACCGAACTTTCCTATACCGAAATCAAATCTCCGGTTGACGGTATCGTTATATCTAAAGCGGTTGAAGTCGGACAAACCGTTGCCGCCAGTTTTTCAACACCGGAGTTATTCTCGGTGGCCGAAGATTTAACCAAAATGCAAATCGAAGCTTCGGTCGTCGAGGCGGATATTGCCAAAGTCAAAGACGGCCAGACCGCACGCTTCACGGTTGACAGCTATGCCGATGAATATTTTTACGGTAAAGTCGTACAAGTCCGTAACGACGCAGTTTCAACTTCCAATCTCTTCACCTATACGGTGGTTATTGAAATTGATAATTCGGACTTAAAATTAAAACCGGGCATGACGGCTAATGTGGAAATCATCACCGCCGAAGCAAAAGATGTTTTGTTGGCTCCTAATCAGGCCTTACGTTTTTATATGGATAGTTCAATGCGTTATCAGGATCGCGGTGTATGGATTTTACGCGACGGTAAACCGGAACGTATTACGATAACTTTAGGTATCAGTGACGATAATAACACCCAAATTAATTCCGATGAATTACACGCCGGTGATGAAGTCATTATTTCCAAAACCGGTGACAAAGGTCAAGAACGCGCCATGAGAATGAGGATGCCACGTTAATGAAACCGCTGATTCAACTGAAAAACATTCATAAAAGCTATCCGCTCGACGGGTTCGATTTGGAAATACTCAAAGGGATAGATTTAACCATCGAAAGCGGAGAATTCGTTGCCATTATGGGACCGTCCGGTTCGGGTAAATCAACACTAATGAATATTTTGGGCTGTTTGGATACCCCGACTTCCGGCGAATATTTGCTCGACGGCCATAACGTCGAAAAACTTAAATCGGATGACTTGGCCGTTTTGCGTAACAAAAAAATCGGTTTTGTCTTTCAGGGATTTAATTTGTTATCACGCACCACGGCACTCGAAAATGTCGAATTACCGATGGTGTATGCCGGTATTGATGACGATACGCGTTTAAAAAAAGCACAAAAAGCTCTATCCGATGTCGGTTTGGGTGAACGCTTATACCACATGCCTAACCAACTTTCCGGCGGTCAGCAACAACGTGTAGCCATTGCCCGCGCCATTGTTAACGATGCCCCTATTATCTTTGCCGATGAGCCGACCGGTAATTTGGATACCAAAATGAGTATTGAAATTATGCACCTGTTTACCAGATTAAATCAGGAATTCAAACGCACCATCATTTTAGTTACCCACGAAGAAGATATCGCTTTATATGCCAAGCGTATCATCAAAATCGTCGACGGCGAAATTCATTCCGATACAGTAAACAAACAAAGAGTAAAATAATGATTGAATTAAAAACCATATTGAAAATCGCCTTACGCGCCATTGAAGCCAATAAAATGCGCTCGGTATTAACCAGTTTGGGTATTATTATCGGTGTCGCAGCCGTTATTATTTTGCTGTCAATCGGTAACGGCACGCAAATATCCATAGAAAATGAAATGCGCAGTATGGGTACCAATTTGATTATGATCCGTTCCGGCTCGTCAACCTCGGGCGGCGCGCGTATGGGACGAGGCTCACAACCGACATTAAAAAACGGTGATGCCGATGCCATTCAAGAAAAAATCGCGGCCATTCAACTGGCTGTACCGGTTGTCAACGACAGCGGCCAACTTGTTTACGGCAACACCAACTGGGCAACCAATATTGTCGGTACCGATAACCGTTATTTTGAAATTAAAGAATGGGACTTGGCTTACGGACGTTTCTTTTCCGAAACCGACATTAAAAATGCCAGTAAGGTTGCGATATTAGGTCAAACCGTAGCTCAGGAATTATTCGGCGATATTGATCCGTTAAATAAAACCATACGCGTTAAAGGAATTCCGTTTACGGTTATCGGCACCCTCACCGCCCGCGGTCAAAGCGGCCCAGGACAAGATCAGGATGATATGGTGTATCTGCCGCTGTCAACGGTACAGAAAAAAGTTTCGGGTACGCAATTTCCGGATATGGTCAATCAACTGATGTTGCAGGCCAGAACCGCCAAAGATACATATACTTCACAAGATGAAATATCGGCTTTATTGCGCCAACGCCATAATTTAGGCTTAAACAAAGAAGATGACTTTACGATTATGAACTTTACGCAATTTATGGAAATGATGCAAAGTTCCTCGCAAATGATGACTGTTTTCTTAGGTTTTATTGCTTCGATTTCACTTATTGTCGGCGGTATCGGTATTATGAATATTATGTTGGTATCGGTTACCGAACGTACGCGCGAGATCGGTATTCGTATGGCCATCGGCGCCAAGAGTTGGGATATCCGTCTGCAATTTTTAACCGAAGCACTGATTTTATCTCTAATCGGCGGTTTAATCGGGGTTGCATTCGGTATTTTAGGCGTTTATATATTACCGAAAATTACATCTATTACGGCGGTGTTATCAACATTCTATGTCATTTTACCGTTCGGATTTTCCGGAATTGTCGGCTTATTATTCGGCTTTTTTCCGGCTTATAAGGCCTCGCTTTTAAATCCGATTAATGCGTTAAGATATGAATAAATATATATAGCCTTAAACAAAGAAAACCTCTCAATTATATGAGAGGTTTTCTTTGTTTAATTTCAACTAGAACTGTTCCAATTTTGCCTCTGCTTCCAATTTATCTATCACCTTTTTAATGTAGCGGTCAATTTTCTTACCGGCGGAATAATCGGCCGGCGCATAGATATTGACGCGTCCGTCGTGCAGATATTTGGCCGCGCGGTCTTTGGCACCGTGTTTATGCGGCTGATATACGG
The DNA here is from genome assembly GCA_947167235.1 of uncultured Alphaproteobacteria bacterium. Classification (GTDB taxonomy): domain Bacteria; phylum Pseudomonadota; class Alphaproteobacteria; order RF32; family CAG-239; genus RUG410. Next base: position 4,505 of record CAMVHF010000065.1, on the reverse strand, counting down.
CAACACAGTATCCGCCCAGACGTTTAATCATTGACATACAAGGCACATCGGTATCACCATCGCCAAAGTACACCATGTGGTCAAAAGGTACCGGACGTTCATCTTCGGGCATTACGCAGTTGACGGACTTATTATCGGTCACATCGAAGCAGCCTTTATTAATTCTGAACAGATATTGCGTCTTGCTGGTATAATTGACAACGCGAGCGGGCCATTCGGCTTCACCGTATCCGTTATACATAAATGTTGACGCATAGAGCTGTGAAAATTTAGAGGCAATCGGAGTACCTTCAACAATCTCCTGCAAACCGGAAGATATAAGATAATGCGAAATTACCACGCCTTTGCTTAAAGCATACGCATTGATACGGTCAAACCATTCAATAACGCCTTTAAACAAATTAATGTCTTTTCCGCAGGCAACAAAATCTTCACGGCGAAAGGCTATTTTACGAGCTTTAGCTTCGTCCAACATACACTTCATATAACATAAGTTATTGTCGGCAGCAAACTCTTTAGCCATAGCATCGGATTTGCTCCAGAATTGTTCCGGAGTAACGCCTAATCTGCGCATAAAACCATATTCTTGCATATTACCGGCTGCAAGTGTACCGTCGAAATCGTAGCAAAAGGCTACATTAGTCATCTTCTTCATATATATATCAGTAATTTATTTTTATGTTCTCATATTAAAAGAAATAAATAAAAATGCAAGTCAAAAAATAAAATTATTGACAAAAATATTTTTTGGTATATATTAATCAGAAGTAACACAAACATTATCGCAATTATGAAGAAACTATTTTTCTTGCTCAGTCTGATCGGTGTATCGGGCTTAGCTTCGTGTGTGAACAAGTCAATCAAAGACAATGTTCAAGTTGAAATTGCCGAAATTAAAGATGAATATCAAAGTGCTGATCTTGAGTGGGATTCTTTCTTTACCGAAGATGTGGAAGATGAAAGTGCCATCTATCAGGTAGATACCGTTTTGCAAAGCTATACTTTCAATCTGGAACTTCCCGGTTGTTTGCAGGCCAACAAAGGTATTATCACTGTTACCAAAGATGCCATCTACATCTCATCTCGTAACTTCAGTAATCCCGATAAAGACTGTCCCGACGTATTTATCGCCCGCAATTTCGACAGTTATGAAATATCCGGCGAAGGCTATGATGAGTTTATCGATTCCTATAATGACAGTCAGCTTCGTGAGTACAAGTTTATGGCAAAACCAGACAATGACTATGAAGTTATGACCTATGCCGAACTTAATAAACAAAAGCTATGTCCGGAATTTTATACCGAACTTGATGGTGACGGTGAATGGAAAGAATTTACCTCTGTTGAAGATTTATGTACACCTTTCACTTATGGTGATATCACGATTTTCGACGACCTGCCCTGTCACATCAACTTACATTACGGAAAACATATTATCACAATCAATATTGCATTTCCGCACTTCTGATCTTATCCCCGAAATATGCTGTCCGGCTGTTTCGGGGATAACTCGTTTATGTGCATAAATCCTATATATATTTGACTTTTTTCAGGCTATTGAATATAGCTGAATAAACTGAATTAATCAGGGGACGACTATGACTTTTAACCGTAAAAAAATTTATCTTTTTGCATCTCACTTTTTCGCTTTTTATGCGTTTCTCATCGGACTACGTTCTTTAACGACTGCCGGTTATATCAATCTTGGCATGCATCAGGGTTATCAAATTACCTTTTCGCTGATTTTTGCCTTGGTTTGCACTTTATGGAATTACCGGCTTAAAAATCTGTTATTGTACGGTGCGGTTATATTGCTGTGGTTCTCGGCCGCCTTTTGTAAAAGGAAAGCCGGTATGGTTTTAAGTGAACATGAGATTATTCAAACAGTCGGAACCGGTTTTATTATTTACGGTTTTTGTTCGATTTTGGTATATGCCGCTTCGTATATTAAACGACGTTGGCTCAGCACGATTTTCAAAACCGTTATATTAACCGGATTTGCCTTTTGTATGTTACCGCCGCTTTGGGTTATCGGCTATTATATTGTCAGCGACGGACATCTGCTGTCATCCAGTCTTTTACTGACTTTGTTCCAAACCAATTATGAAGAAGTTAAATCATATCTGGTTGAACAAAATATTCTCTTATGGGCGGTTTCGAATGCAGCCATTATCATCATTATCGGTCTGTTGACATATTTTACCGGCTCACTGAAATACCAAGAAAAGCAAAATAAAGTTTTTGTTTTCACATTGGCTTTCGGAGCTTATATGTTTTTCGGAATGTTGCCTAAGTTTACTTCAAGTTTTGTTTTGGGTATGGTCATCAACGTTCAAAAAACTTTGCAGGTTTACAAAGAATATAACGAAGGTTCTGCTGAGCGTCAGGCGCGCTTAGATGAATTAAAGAAGATTTTATCCACCGATGAAACGTCAGGTCTGCATATTCTGATCATGGGTGAATCAACAACGCGCGACAACATGGGCGCTTACGGATATTACCGCAACAACACGCCGTGGATGAGTTCTATTGTGGCTGATAACCCGAATGCCTTTTATTATCCACATGCCTACTCTACCAATGTTCAAACCGTTGAATCCATCAAATATGTATTAACCGATCTTAACCAATATGAAAATAAATCGCTGCTTGATTCTCACTCGATTACGGAAATTGCGTCTGCTGCCGGTTTTGATACTTATTGGATTTCAAACCAAAAGCGTTTCAATACGGCCGATACCCCGATTACGGCTATTGCCAATTCGGCAAATCATCGCATATACATCAATGAGTATATCGGTCACAAGTCGATGACAACTTATTATGACGAACAATTGGGTAAACACTTCCCGCAATTAAAAGCCGGACAGAAAACCCTCATTATTTTTCATCTGATGGGCTGTCATGCCGTTTATACCGATCGCTATCCGTCCGAATTTGAAAAGTTTACCGACGGCACAAACAGCCGTGTTGATCACTATGATAACTGTATTGCTTATAATGACCATGTACTGTCGGTTTTATATAATGAAGCGATTAAAAATCCGGACTTTATGAGCTTTACGTTTTTATCGGACCACGGCGAAGATCCGGAAAAAGGTATAACCCACGAAGTCAGTAAATTTACATGGCACATGGCGCATATTCCGCTGTTGACAATCTTTTCCGATAAGTTTGCGCAAAACCATCCGGAAATTATCGCAACCTTAAACGAACACAATAATTCATACTGGACAAGCGATTTGTTGTATAATACCATGATTACGCTGATGGGAATCAAAAATTCACCGGATGAGCGTCCGGATTTTGATATAGCTTCGCCGGATTATAATATGACACAAGATAAACTGACGGTTGTTGAAGGAACTTACTCTGTTAAAGATGACGATATAGATAAAAATTAAAGGAGGAACCAACATGATTGATTTACATTCGCATTCCACCTTTTCCGACGGTTCAAACACACCGGCCGAGTTGGTTGAAACCGCTCATAATATCGGCTTAACGGCATTGGCTTTAACCGACCATGACACCGTCAACGGCTGCAAACCTTTGCAGGAGGCCGCGCAAAAATATCCGGATTTGTTGGCGATTAACGGTTGCGAGTTTAATGTTGATCATCCGGCAACTGTTGAAATTATCGCTATGAACATTACTGATTTGGAACCGTATTATGAGGTTCAAAACGTTCTTATCCGCAAACGTGAAGAAGTCTGCCGCGCCCGCATCGAAAAATTACAAAAACTCGGGTATCGGCTGGAGTGGGAAAATGTTGCTTTCGATGACAAAGGCAATAAACGCCCGACTTTAGCTAAACCGCATATTGTCAATTACTTATATGCAACCGGTCAAATCAAGGATAAAGAAATGGCGTATAAGGAGTTATTGGGACGCGGATGTCCGGCTTATGTGGATGCAAAATCACCGTCCGCGGAAGAAACAATTGATTTTATTCGCCAAACCGGTGCGGTTTCTATTTTGGCGCACCCGTGTTTGATTAAACTAAATGAGTATGATTTGTATAATGAAATCAAACGATTACAAAAAGTCGGCTTACAAGGTATGGAAGTCCAACACTCGGATATGTCAACCGATGATATGAAAAAATATCAGGCTTGGGCCGATGAATTAGGCTTATTAAAAAGCGGCGGTTCGGATTATCACGGTTATAATGCGCATTACGGCGTTGAACTCGGTGTCGGTCGCGGTCAGCTCAACATCCCGCACGAATATATCGAAAAAATCATCGCCGCCTCTCAAAACAGTAAATAGGCTTTTTAATATAAACAAAATAATAAAGGAGAGATATTATCCCTCCTTTGTTTTAGCTATAGCCGGAAAAAGGCTGATTACCAGAGTAAAGAACAACCAGCAAAAAACATTTTCCGCAACATACAATTTTCTACTCGGCTGAAGATACCTGTCGCTCGGATAAACGTAATAGATACCATCCTCGCTCGTATTGCCATGTTTCTCTACTTTAGGCAGGTTGGCACGTTTTCCGT
>CAMVHF010000064.1 GCA_947167235.1 uncultured Alphaproteobacteria bacterium | reverse complement strand
ACAGACACAATGGACATAACAACCAGTGCCGGAGCATACACAATCAAAGCCAAACAGCCGAGACATTCCAGTTCGGAAAGAGTGTAGGGCAGGCGGCACAGCTGTCTTAACCAAAATGTCACATCATTAAACAGAGAAGAACCGGTATTCATAATACGTCTCCTTTTACTCGCGTCCGCCTGAAATATGCTGCGGCGTTGTGCTTGGCTGAGATGACGGTGTTACCGGTTTAGTCATATCCAATGTTTTGAATATCATATCAGCTCTGTTTTGTGTTAGAGACTGGGATTTTTTTATCACTTCATCCGAGGCTACTTTCATTCTGAAAGAGTCAAAATCTTTAATCGGTTCATTGTCGAACTTCATTTCAGCGCATGCTACAAATGTCGCACGCGGAAAAGTTGCCGCTAATTGGCAAAATCGTGCAACTTCAGGATCTTGAATTGCCGCCAATTCCCGAAATTTGGGATGCAGATTACCGATAAGCATCATCGATTTGGCGGATATATCAGAACTGTCTTCAATAATTTTTACAAATTTAGGAACATCTTTACTCGGGATACACGATGCAATTTGCCGAGCTACGGCATTGGAAGTCGTTTTTTTAATTCTGGTGTAATTGCTGTGGTTAAATTCATTGAGATACAGTGTTTGAGCAAACATATAACTATAATTGTCCAATAAAATATTATTTACAAGAGGATTTTGATTTTCATCCAAGATGTTTAAAGATATTTTTGCCATTGTTTGCACGGCAGGTAATAATCTGTCAAGTACCAGTTCGGGATTACGTTGGGTTTCAGGAATGTTTGAATCCGATAAATCTTTAGTTGCTTTAGCAATTTTACTAAGGGCACATATCGAATTATAAGCATCTATCGTATCTTGTTTTTCAAGATATTCGGTGTATCTGTCGCGTAAAGAGGCATCCGATTTAAGTTGCGGATAAGCATTGATAATTATGGTTTCAAAGCTTTTACCTAAATATTCTCCGCAAAAATCTCTTAAACATTGACTGAAACGGTCATTAGACATTACTACTCTCCTTATTATCAGCGTAACATAAGGTTGCTTTTTTGTCAATAAAATTTTGTGTCAAAAAAATAACCGCTGTAAGAGCGGTTATTTTATGCTTAAATGTGCTGAGCGGCTTGTTTTTTCATCTGTCGCAATTCTTTTAAATTGGATGCATGCTGCTTCTTAAGCTTATTCGACGCATGATCGTATGAGCTGTAAGAAGATAACTTACCGTATTTTTTGAGAGCGATTTGTTTAATATCTGCTTGTTTGACACCGGCATCACGGGTAAATTCAGCCTGTTGTTGGGCGGATAATTGTTTGTCGGTATTCAAAGCATTTTCAAGCGATGATTGCAGACCGTAAGCCTTAAACAAAACATAATTAAGGGCGACTTTTTCTTTGGTTACATTTTCAGGTAACGTCAAAATACCTTTATCCAACTGATTTTGAATCTTGTTATAAAGTTCTTGCTTATTAACGTGTACCGTCGGTGCAACAATATCAATTGTCGTATCATAGTAATTTTGCCAAATGCGGGCATCTTTATCGGCTTGTTTATCAGCTTGTTTCTCAACCTTTTTAACAGCCTGTTTCTCTTGAACATTCTGAGCTTTTTGAATGTTCTGGAACTGAACTGCCGTCAGGGTTTTGCTGTTATCGGTATTTTGAGCAATATTGTCTATCGGTAATGTTGTTTTGTTTTTAGAATCCGTAGTGTTTTGAGCGTGTGTTCCTTCACCGGATTTCAAGCCGAATGCACCGGCCACAATAACCAATCCCGTAACGGCTGCAACTTTAAGGCGTCGCCATAAGGTCGGTGCCGGCGTATTTAAAAAACGAATTTTGGCAGTGGTTGGTTTATGAGCAGACCACAACGATTTAAGGCGGTTGCCGAGCCGTGTCCATATATTTGCGGCTGGGCGCTTAAAACCATAAGAGCTGATAATAGGTTTTCTGATGGTCGCCGGTTTCGGTTCGTTGGTTGAAGAAGGCTGTACACCATCGGCTTGTTTTAATTCTTCAATTTTGGCAATAGCCTTTTTGGCCGGACTGCCTTCATAAATTGAAGCATTGAAAACCTTTAGATATTGCTTAAAAGTATCCAAATCCTCTTTGGCTATATCTAATTTATTATTTAAAAATGCTTCAACATTCTGCTCGGCTTCACTTTGCAGTTTCTCGATTTTAACGGTCAAATGCGGATTGTTGAAAAGATCGTGAGAGGCCTTATGAGACATTAAACTGAATTTTTTCATAGCCGATTTCATTTGAGCGCCTGTTAATGTCGGCTTATCTTTTTTAGGGAATAATCTTTGCCATAAGGTTTTAGACTTATCTTCCAAATAAATACGAACATCAAAATTAACGACAGCTTGCAGTTTATCAAGCATTTCATCTTTATGATGCATGCCGAATTGATTGATGTATTCGGCCAAAGCCGGATAATCTTTTGCATCTATTTTTAATTCATTCTGACGATAATGACGCAAAATATCGTCCGCACGATCAAGAATTTCTTCTTGGCGGTAATATGTCTTTTGCGTAAAATTCGCTTTTTTCAGACGTCTAATTTCCGAAATATCCCTTCTAAGGGATTTTCCCTTTACTATATATTCCATTAATTCCTCGTGATTATCTTAATAAATTCTTAAATTGATTAACGTAAAATATACATAATAAATCTTATTTGTCAATATGTTTTTTTGTTAAGATTTATCAGATTTTAAAAGGTGCGAATGATTATAACGGGGCGGCTGATTTTAAGAAATTGGACAGAAGAAGATGCGCAACAATTATATGATGTCGCTAAAAATCCATGTATCGGAAAAGCACTCGGATGGCCACCGCATGCGTCGGTAAATTACAGTCGGCATATTATAAAAGATTACTGGAACGGCGCGGAAGATTATGCCGTCGTTTTAAAGTTTACCGAGCAGATTATCGGCGGTATACGATTGAAAAGAGATTCAACCAGTTGGTTGATTACCGCTGATAATGAAGCTGAAGCAGAATTTTGGCTGGCCGAGCCGTATTGGGGGCAGGGAATTATGTCTGAGGCGTTAGCGGCTCTGTCGGCTCATTGTTTTAATGATTTGAAACTTGCTAAAATTTGGGCCGGTTATTTGGATGATAATATGAAAGCATGGAAACTTCTCAAAAAATGCGGTTTTCAGTACCGATTTACACGCAAAAACGTGCCGATTACAACGTTAAATGAACACCGAACCGAGCACGTTTTTAATCTAACACGCGAACAATGGCAATTCCATGGTAAATGAAAAGCCTATTTTAATTTTTTCAGTTTAACCTTTTGGGCAACGATTTTACTGATTTCTTCTTCATCTTGAGGTGTCAGCAACCCGTAAAGCGGTATGGAAAATGCTTCAAATCCGCAGTTATGTTTTTGCAAAAAATTATATTTATAGTCAATATCCGGTTTCGGATGTAAAACAATGACTTTACGCCATTTGCAGCAACATCTGACCATTTTTTCTTCGGCATCGATGACATCTTTCCATTTTAGCGGATTATTGTGGTCAATCTTGATATATTCATCGGTGATGACAGCCATGACATGTTTTTTGATGTATTTATATGCCCATACGGCCCAAGAAAAAAGCGTTACCCCGATAAGTACAATCATCTGCGGCCAGCAAATCAGGCAAGGGCATTTAAGTATAAAGAAACTGAATACAATAGTTAAGGCTACATTAAAGGCAAACCAACCGTTAAACCAATCAAAATGGTAATAAATTTTCTTTTCGTTCATAATTGTTACTCCTTAAAAGTACGATTCTTTATATAGAATAACATTTAGAGTTTACTCTAAGTCAAGGATTTTAAATGAACGTAAAGAACATAAATATTGACAAAAAATACCAAGTATGCTATACAAAAGTAATTTCCTAATAATTTCAGATATCAATTAATTTAAATTCTATATCATTATGTGTTACAGTGACAACGTTCCCGGCCTTATTGGTGTTGTAAAGCACAATATCAACGGCAATATGATTATTGCGGGTGATTATATCATTCGCAGGAAAACGCTTGAAAAAGTTCCTCTGAACGGCAAAATTTTCAATTTACCGGTTAATAGCAACGGGCTTTGCTTCTTTGAAGGTGACAGCATTTTATTGACCAGAACCGAGCTGATTAATCTGACGGCGCAAGAAACAGACATAGACTTACTCGAGTTGATGACAGAAAAAGAACAGTCTGACTTTAACCAGGGATATTCGCAAGTTTTCTTCTACGGATACTGCGAAAAAGTGAAACTGTTCACCAACGCTATTGCTGCTCGTATCCGTCTGACCAAATCCGCTGACGGCAAACCGATTAACAAAACCGTGTATATTGAGGTTCAGGAGCCGTCTTTCGAATTACGTTCGGCATATCGCGATACTTGGTCAAATCTGTCTGTCTTATCCATAGGGGTTGAGATGCGGTTATATTTTACCAGAGCATTCGATCACTATCGCACGCACAGCATTGTGTATGTCGGTGTTGATAAGTGCCCGAAATATGTTTGCAGAGCAGATGCTTACGTTAAACGTTATTGCTGATTTTACCGATGTTAGAACCCTGTTCAAGTGACAGGGTTTTAGCATTTTAAATATTTATCAAATCTTTAATGACTTCGCCGGCGATAATCAGTCCGACGACCGGCGGTACGAAAGAAGTCGACCCCGGAGTGACGCGTTTGGCTGTCTTATCTGTTTCTTCATCGGTAAGAGGTGAGAGCGGTTTTTCTTTAGAATAAACGACCTTTAATTTTTTGATGCCGCGTTTTTTGAGTTCTTTACGCATAACATGAGCCAAAGGACAAACCGATGTTTTATATATATCGGTGACTTCAAATGCCGTCGGATCAAGTTTGTTTCCGGCACCCATTGCCGAGATAATCGGTACACCGGCAACGTTGGCAGCTTCAATTAAGCCGATTTTACCGGCAACCGTATCAATGGCATCAACCACATAGTCGTATTGCGAAAAATCAAATTCCGCACTGTTTTCCGGCAAATAGAAAGTTTTGTAAGTTCTGACAATGCAATCGGGATTAATTGCTTGAATGCGCTCAGCAGCCACGTCAACCTTGTACTGACCAATAGTGTTATGCAGGGCGATAATTTGCCGATTAAGATTAGTTAGGGCAACTTTGTCGCTGTCAATTAAATCCAGCGCACCGACACCCGAGCGAGCTAACGCTTCGACCGCATAACCGCCGACACCGCCGATACCGAAAACCGCAACTCGCGAACGAGCCAGTTTTCCCATGGCTTTTGAACCGAACAAAATTCTGGTTCTGGAGAATTGGTCAAGCATTGATTAATCCTCACTGTTGGCTTTAAGTTCGGCAAATTTTTGCGCCATTGTCGGATTGTGGCGAGTCAGGCGTTTAATTGATAAGTCTTGCGCTTTATTGTTGGCCAGACGCAAATTATTTTCAGAGTTCAATAAATCCGTTTTTGTTTTTTGCAAGCTATCAATAGCATCATCAATTTCTTTGATTGCTGCTTGGAATTTTTTGCTGGCTAATTGATAATTATAGCTGAATTTGTTTTTAAACTCATTCATATCATCCTCAAAATGCGATATATCAATATTTTGATTCTTATATTCCGTAACTTGCCGGCGGTATTGCACGGAATTTAGTGCTGCGTTGCGTAACAGTGTAATCAGCGGAATAAAAAACTGCGGGCGGATAACATACATTTTAGGATATCGGTATGAAACATCAACAATGCCGGTATTATAAAGTTCATTATCCGGTTCCAACAAAGAGACTAAAACCGCGTATTCGCATTTTTTCTCTGTACGGTCCTTATCAAGCTCTTTGAAAAAGTCTTCGTTTTTATGTTTGGTTGAGGTGGTGTCCGTTTCATTTTTCATTTCAAACATAATAGATATATACTCTATTTTGTCATCGGAGAAGTCCCTGAATATATAATCACCCTTACTGCCGGTTTTACGGCTATCATTATCTTTTTCAAAATAGGCATTTTGGAAACCGGTGGCGCGCAGTCTGTTAAATTCGATTTCGCAGTGTTGTTCAAGTGTTTCACCGACCATTTTGGTAGACATTTTGGCCTTAAGATCTTTATAAAACTTAATTGTAACTTCTTGGGCTTTTAATTGATTTTCATATTCGTCTTTAATTTTTTGTTGCTGGATTTGGCTGTTGTTTTGTGCTTCCTGAATTTTAAAATTAAGTTCGGCAATTTGCTTGTCTTTGGCGACGAGTTCATCATTTTTGGCATTAACGGCTGATGTGACGGCAAGCTGTTTATCTTTATCATTTGTGGCGATTTGCGCTTTGAGCTGTTCGATTTCCTGTTGCAGATGCGCTAAACTTTGGGCTTTTTCCAAATCTTTGTTTTGACCGACACTGATGATTTTAGCTTTAAGTTCGGTAATTTGTCGGTTAAGTTCGGCTTCGGATTGCGCTTTAGCCATTTCGGCTTTACCGGCAATCAATTGTAATTCGTTTTGTTTTTCTTTTTCCAAGTGTTCCATGCGCTCATGTATTGCTTTATGGAATTCTTCGTCGCGTACCTGTGCCGATATGGCAGCATAACCTGATTCATCAACCGTAAAAACTTCGCCGCATTTAGGGCATTTGATTTCGTGCATATTACGTCTCCTTGTATTTTTAATACGGTCATTTTACAGATTTCATTTGATAAAATCAATGTTGTTTTTAATTTTGTTGAATAAAAAGAAATTTTGTAGCAAAATAATACAGAATAGGCAGCAAAGGATAACAAATGAAAACTGTATTCAAAGGAAAAATAAAGTATAATTTTTGGATTGGGATAGGTTATAATCTGCCATTTTTTATGACGATTGCCTTTACTATGGCGACAACGGTTATTGGGACGTTGTTTTATTTTTCTCCGGATTGCTACTTGGATGATGAGACCTTTACTTTTGTGATGTATCTGTTTGCCGGATATATGGGATTTTGTTATCTCATCGGCTGCTACTATCGTTATATTTTAAGACAGTGGGATAAACCGGGATATGAAATACTTGAGGTTGATGATGAAGCTGAAATATTAAGTTTGGATACCTCAAAGATTATTCAGTTGTCTGAGATTGAATGTATTTGTTTTAAGAAATGCAAGGATTATGTACCTCACATTCCGAAAAGTTATGACACAATTAATGCACAGGCCGTTATTATATTGCGAAATGGTGAAAAAGAAGTTTTCTTGATGCAAAAATTGTCATGGATTTATGAAATGATTAATTATTTCAGAGGGTTACATATTCGAGTTGATGCTGATGAATTTGATGATAATCCGATCTATATGATAGAACAGCATACTTGGAAAATTTATTTAATATTGGTACTGGCTACATGGGTATACATGATATATAAAATGTATGAAATCGGAAAGTTTTAGATTTTTGTTTACTTTTTGTATAAGTGTGCTAGACTAATGGCGAATTGAATAACCATTAATATACAGATTATATGAAAAAAGTATTATTTTTAAGTTTGTTGATGTGTGCTTTTGTGTGCATATCATGTGAGAGAGACGATGATCCGTTTGAATACGAACGTCCTTATCAGTGGGAACATCCTGATCATCCGCGTCCCAACAACAACGGCAATGATGATAACGGCAATGATGATAACAACGGTAATCCCGATACGCAGCCGGATAAAAATACCGCGACGATTACCAAGCTTTATTCCATAGTGATGCGTCGTACGTTGCCTTATCCGTTCCAAGCCTATGTATTACAGGTCAATAACTCGGCATATTTTTACATGCTGCGTTATCGCTTCAATCAGGACTTGCATGTCGGCGATAAGATAAGCTTCGGTGTTTATTCTTATTGTCAAAATGAAATTGCACGGATTAACGGTTGTGATTTGGGCGACGGAAATGATGCTGTCGGTAATTCCGATACTGATGCCGGCGAATATCTGGTTGCCAGTGATCCGATCGAAGCTACCGTTAAGTCAATGTTTGACATGAAGGTATGTTACGCTTTGCCTCTTATTCCGTTTGATACCCGTTTTATCGAAACAACTGACGGTAATCTGGTATACGTTAAAAAGAGTAAGCTGAACGTATCTCTTAAAGTCGGTGATCGCTTCGTTTACAACGTTTACACATTGTTCCCGAATGAAATCTTAGCTATCAAAAAGCTTTAAATTAAGCAAAAATCCTCGTTATGAAAAATAACGGGGGTTTTTGCTTTTTGTTCATGATTAAATTTCTGTATTTGACTTTATGAAAATAAGGCTTATATTTACTGTTACTTTTTAAATTATGTAGAGTAGAATTATACAGAGTACTATTGTGAACTTAAAAAACAAATGTTATGCAAACAGAAATCATTAAAATCAATGACATCTCCGATCTGAAAGTTGGAATGTTTGATTTGGGCAATGGAATTTTCACCCAGCAAATGCCCGAAGATCGTCAATTTCGTTCTGTGGTTGCTACACTGTTACCGGAAGAGCATCGTGCCGTCGGATTATGCCCAACGCAGCAGGTTTTGCCTTGGGGATATATGACGCTCTCGGTGGTTACACAAGAAATAACTTCCGGAAAGCAGGCATCGGCAATGTTGTGGAATGAAGCCGTTAAACGCGATATCATTCTGCCGGCTCTGGCTTTTTGCCTTAACTATGAGAGATTCGGCGTGGTTAAGAATGAGGCATTTTTGCCGACAAAAAGAGAACTGAGCGGCGTTGGTCTGCACTACGATGGGTGGAACAAAATCCTGTGCGCGTGCGGTGTACGCTTCCTGGAGGAAACACTTTTGAGCTCTACCGTTAACTGTAACGGTTTCGTTTGGATTCAGGGTATCGGTAAAATGTATTCTCGCTACGACTATCAAAACCGGACTTTTGGTGTTTGTCCGGCGGTTGATATCGTGCTTGCATAATGAAAAGGGTTTCGGAATCAGATGTCCGAAACCCTTTCGTTGTAATAAGAAAACCCCCAGATAGTCTGGGGGTTCCGGAAAGCTTACAGCTTTA
>CAMVHF010000063.1 GCA_947167235.1 uncultured Alphaproteobacteria bacterium | reverse complement strand
AAACATAATGACCGGGACCTGCTCACGGGTATGGTCGGTACCTTTATACGTCGGATCACAACCGGGGTCAGCCGTAATAAAGACGATAGCATCATCGTCAAGCAATTCAAACAACTCAGGCAGACGACTGTCAAAATATTCTAAACCGGCAGCATACCCCTTAACATCACGGCGATGTCCGTAGACCATATCAAAGTCCACAAAATTGGTAAAAACAAGCGAACCGTTGCCGGCCTGACGCACGGCATTTAACGTCACATCCCATAATTCAGGCAAACCGGAAGCCTTAAATGCTTCATCAATACCCGAACCGGCATAGATATCTTTGATTTTACCGATGGCAATCACTTTATGACCGACCGCAGAAGCCTTATTTAAAACGGTTGTTTCCGGCGGCGTTACCGAATAATCATGACGATTTTTAGTACGCGTAAATTGCCCCGTTTTTTCGCCGACAAACGGACGAGCGATAATACGAGCGATATTGTATGGTTTAACGGCTTCAAATGCAACTTCACACAATTTATAGAGCCTATCTAATCCAAAATGTTCTTCATGACAGGCAATTTGCAACACACTGTCGGCCGATGTATAAAAAATCGGCTTGCCGGTTTTAATATGTTCCTCTCCAAGCTCATCCAAAATAGCTGTACCGGAAGCGGCAATATTACCTAAAATACCGTCAATACCTCCTTTTTTACAGATTTCGGAAATTAGTTCAGGCGGAAAAGACGGATACTCGGGCGGGAAATATCCCCATTCAAACAATACCGGCGTACCGGCCATTTCCCAATGCCCCGAACTGGTATCTTTACCTTTACTGATTTCTTTAGCATGACCATATTTATAACCGAGCTTGATTGCAGCCGATTCGCAGTGCGTTACAATATCCGCTCCGCTTGCATCCCGACCGATATCGGTTAGCCCCAAAGCTTGCATATACGGAACTTTGAGTCCGTTCATAGTTTGTACAATATGCGCAAACGTATTTGCACCGCTATCGCCATACATCTCAGCATCGGGAGCTCCGCCCACACCAAAAGAATCAAGCATCAATATAATCACTTTTCCTACCATATCAGCCTCCTTTGCCTAAAGATTAGCAAATAAGATTAAAAAAAAAAGTAAATCAGCTGTTTACAAATAGACAAAAATGTATTAATAATACTATCCGGAGATAAAATATGCCTGAAAACACAAATAACACTAATGAGCAACAATACCACCAATATCCGCATCAAGACAATGCCCTGGTACGTTTTCTTAAACCGATATGGTATCGTTTTAAGGCCACCAAACTTTTTCAGGCATACCGTCATTCGCGCTTAAATCCGTTTCATACAACGTTACAGAAAATCAAAGCGGATACCATTGAAGACGCTCGTGAAATTGCCATAAATAAAAATCTGCGTTATTTTGAGTATAACGGTGTTCGTGTCAGCACGGACGAACCTTACTCTCTCGTAACGGAAGCCGGCAAACGCAAACGTATCTTCCGTAACGGACGCAACGCGCTCGATATTTTGCCGCGCAATGCTGCCGGTATTCCCGATTTAACGGCAGAAGAACCGATTATTATTGCGATTTTACCGATTGAGGGGCCGTCTTTAGTCGGTCACGCCGCTCTGCAATACAAAGACCATGTTATCAACCGTTTGCGTTACAAGATGGATACCAAGCCATTGTTTCCGCGTTACGGCAATAAAGCGAATTACTACTTTATTTATCCGAGCCAGGTCGGCATTGATCCTAAACAGCTTATCAATGCTATTGACAAGGTTAATGCTCTGAAAAACGGTGACTATGATTTTGTAAACAATAATTGCGCCGGTGCCATTGATTATACTTTAAGATTTGCTGGTGTTAAGGACTTGGATCAATACGGACCGGATAAATTGGGAATATATTGGCCGGCTCCCGGAAACAACCCGTTCGGCAAAGGTATTCAATCGTGGTGTCGAAAGCACGGTGTTCATGTATTTGCCTCCGAAATAGAGCAGGTTTACAAGCACAACTATATTGCCAACCATCAGGAAATGGCAGATGAATACAAACGAATTCATCAACGCTTTATGCAAAATAAGGCCTTTAGGCGCTGTTGGAAAAAGGTTTCCAAGAAAGTACAGCAAAAAATTATGAACGGATCGTTTAAAACGTTAAAAGGTCGCGATTATTAAATTATTTCCCTTTCCGCACATGCAGAAAGTATCCCCAATCAAACAGCCCGGCGTACCGGCCATCGTAATCACCTTGACCGTTAAACATAACATATAATATAAAAAACGTAAATTGCCGATTTACATGTAGACAAAAACATGTTATTATACATGCAGGAGTGGTATATGACAGAACAAAACAAACATAATATTGATTTAAATAATACCTACTACCGGCAACGCAAAGACGGTAGGTTATTACATACGTTGAAATCCTTTTGGTATGCATGTCAAAAAACAAAACTGTATAAAACGCTCAGACATTCTCCTGTAAATCCGTATCATGCAAAATTACAAAAAATTGAAGCGGATACACTTGAAGAAGCACGAGAAATTGCCATTAATTGTAAATTACCTTATTTTTTATTTAAAAATGTTCGCGTCAGTACCGATGAGCCCTACTCTCTTGTAGATGAAGCCGGCAAACGCAACCGTATTTTCCGTAACGGTCGTAATGCACTTGACGTTTTACCGCGCAATGCCGACGGTATTCCGGATTTAAAGGCGGGAGACAAGATTTTATTCGCAGTCATACCAGTAGACGGTCCTTCGATCGTCGGACATGTTGCCATGCAATATAAAAATTATGTTGTTAACCGCATGAATGAAAAGATGGAAACAAAATCTTTACTCCCATTGTATGGTAAAGATGCTGTTTACTATTATGTATATATGAAAGACCTTCCCGATGTCACCGAAAAAAAGCTTATTTCAGCCATCAAAAAAGCTAATGTTGTAATAGGCGGAAAATATAATTTATTGGTAAAGAATTGCGCCACCGCCATTGATTATGTTTTAAATCTGAGCGGTATTAAAGACTTAAATCAATTAGGTCCGGATAAACATGGCATCACTATATCTTTACCCGGCAATAATCCCTTTAATGTCGGCATTCAGGATTGGTGTTGTAAACACGGTGTTCGGGTTACGCCTGATGAAGTCGCAAGATCATATGAATATAATGACATCATGAATTATCAAGACAGAGCTCAAGAATACGAGACTGTGAGAAAACGTCTTCAAGGTTATCTGAAGACAAAATCCCCTATAAAAAAGTGTACCCGTCAAATAACGAATGTTCTGCCTGACAAAGCAAAATCACTCTTGAAAAAATTTGGCATTAACAAACGCTAATTCTTATTGCCATTTCCGGACATACGGATTCTGAATCTCGATATAATTCGGATATTTCATCGCCGTTTCAACTTTATCCTGCGATTCTCCCGCAGCCTTATAGACTTCTTCGGCAAACGCTTTTTTAGCCAAATAAACCAAAAACAGCGGCCGTTCCAATTTAAGCTTTCCCATAACTTCTTCGAGAGCTTCAAAGCTTTCATAAATCGTACCGGCAAATGCCAAACAATCTTCTAATTTAACCTGTTCATTATTTCGTATTTTCTGCATAACCGTCAACCTCATTAATAAATTTTTGCCGTTACAAGAAATATGCACCCAATTAAAAATGTAAACATAAAAACTCGGCTATATTGACATATTACACATTGAAAATACTAAATTTTTCAGTCTTTTTCACAAATTTATCTACATCAAAGTAATTTTTTTATTCGTACTTTTGTGTATTTTTATCGGTTGATCGGGAATAATGTAAATCTGCCTGTTCCACCCTTCAACAACATCACTGATTAAATTGGAATTAACATCCGCTTCAGGTTTGATACCCGCATGCGCCAGATTATATAAAATAAAATTTGCTATATTTTGTTTTAACATAATTTTAGCTCCTTTCGTACATTAATATAGTATTGTATGTATTTGAAAAAAGGAACAACTATACTAAAGTATATATTAATAACACCACATTTTTCTTGACGCCGAAACAACAAAAGGAGCTGATTTTGCGATCAGCTCCTTTTGAAACAAATGGTACACGGAACAAAACGAATGACTGTTAACCTATGCGCCGACAGCAGGGATGGTGCCAAGCTTAGGTAACATACGATAGTAGACTTGCTTCATGGCCGTAACCGGATGCAGGCCGAAGTTCAACCAGCGCAGCAACTTACGAATCGAAAAGCACATATCAGCCAGAACCGTCGGTTCTTTCACTGACGCATCGAAAGTGTTAACCAGTTCGGAAAGCTGCGGCTCAACCACAACCGGTGCAAACGTACGACGACGAACGCTATACCCTTTTTCCAAAGCCGCAATATCCTCCTCGGTGAGTGTCAAACCGCACACAATGGCAGGAACGCCGTAGAAACGATAATTCATGGCGCGCTCGGCAGTCTTATCATCATTGATGACATCAACAACATAAAATGATGCAACATGCTGCTCGGCAAGAGCTTCATCAACGGTGCGATACTGACAGGCAGACGGCTTGGTAACCTCATAACCTTCATCAACCGTGAAAAGTACTTGGCAAGTTTTAGATCGATTAACTGACTGGACAAGGAATTGCCCGAAAGGAGTCAAAGCTCCTACAATACCAACATAAATCATACAAGATAATTTAAAGATTAAACAATTATTTTTCAGGTGCTTTTAAAATACCATTTTTTCATTTTTTGTCAACTTATAATATCAAAAAAAACAGGATATTTTTCTATCCTGCTTTTCCATTCTTACATTTGTATTTTCTTTTTATCTTCTTTTTTCTTCAATTCTTCCAAGTCGCGTTCTGTTGCAATTCTGTTCAAAAGTGTTTTAACAACGCAATCAATTTCCTTATCTTCGCGATAATCGGCTGCCAATGCAAAATTAACCCGATTCTCACGCAACATTGTCACGGCTTTTTCTTTTTTGCGCGTATGCGGCTTATAGACAGCGATAGCATTTCCCCCGTGATTTTTAACCATCTTCATGGATGGTATATCCGTTTGTCCGTCACCAAAATAAATCATTCGCGTAAACGGGATACGACGTTCTTCATCCGGCATATATTCATTAACAATTTTATCATCGTACTTGCCCAGACCTTTATTAATCTTCGACAGATATTGTATTTTTCCGGAATAATTGACAACGCGTGCCGGCCAAATCGGTGTTCCGTCTTCGCCAAACACAAAAGAACAACCGTAAACGGCCTTAAAAAACTTACGGATTTTACAACCTTCGATTATTTCCTCATAACCCGAAGAAATAATGTAATGTTCGATATCCAAATCCAAGAAGCGACCGTATTTGTTAATACGGGTAAACCAATCTTCAACTCCTTTGAAAAACTCGATCGGTTCACCGTAACGCTTTAATTTTGACTTTGTCAGTTTAATACCTTGTTTAGCGTAGGCATATTTAAAATAAAACATACTTCCGGTTATTTGATCGACACCGTTTTTAGCGGACCATTCGTTAGCTTCACGCCAAAAATCATCGGGCTTATAACCCAGTTCCGGAATAAGCATATAATCTTGCATATATGTAACGCTTAACGTTTCATCAAAATCGTAAACCAATGCAACTTTTGTTCTTTTCATTCTATTATCCCTCTTGCATTTTCTGAATAATCAGTGTACAACAAATTGATTAATAAACAGTCAATAATTTTTAATAAGGATACGAAAATGGTTGCAACAACTATGGAACAGTTGGTTTCTTTGTGCAAGAGAAGAGGTTTTATATTCCAAAATGCCGATATTTACGGCGGGATGCAAGGTGTTTATGACTACGGTCCGCTCGGTGTTGAATTAAAAAACAACTTAAAAGCCGCTTGGTGGCGTGCAATGGTCTATGAACGCGATGATGTCGAAGGTCTGGATTCAGCGATTTTAACAAATCGCAAGGTTTTGCATTACTCGGGACACGAAGATACTTTCTCCGATCCGATGGTTGATTGCAAAAAATGTAAAGGTCGTTTCAGAGCCGATCAAATCGGCGGTAAATGTCCGGTTTGCGGTTCGACCGATTTAACCGAACCGCGTCCGTTCAACCTGATGTTCAAAACACAGGTCGGTCCGGTCGAAAGCGACGAAAATATTGCGTATCTGCGTCCGGAAACGGCACAGGCCATTTTCACACAATTTAAAAACGTTGTTGATTCGACATCTCGTAAATTACCGTTCGGTATTGCTCAAATCGGAAAAACATTCCGTAATGAAATTACGCCGCGTAACTTTATTTTCCGCGTGCGCGAGTTTGAACAGGCCGAATTGGAATTTTTTGTAAATCCGGGAACCGATATCGATTGGCATGAAAAATGGAAAGAAACCCGTATTCAATGGTGGCTTGACCAAGGCTTAAAAATGGAACATATCAACATCTACAAGACACCTGATGATGATTTGGCACACTATGCAAAAGCCTGCTACGATATTGAATATCAATTCCCGCACGGCATGGAAGAATTAGAGGGTATTGCCAACCGTCGTGACTACGATTTAGGTAACCATACCAAAAATCAGGAAGAATTTACATTAGAAGCACACTGTCACGAAAATAAAGAATCAACCACCAAACTATGTATTCAAGATGACAGCGGTAAATGGGTTATTCCGTTTGTGATTGAACCATCTATGGGTATTGATCGCGGTGTTTTGGCCGTCATGACCGAAGCTTACGAAGAAGAAGATTTAGGCAACGGCAATATTCGTACGGTTTTGAAACTCAAAAAACATTTAGCGCCGATTAAAGTCGCCATCATTCCGTTGAAGAAAAACAACGAGCAAATTATGGCTAAATGTCACGAATTGAAAAAGCAACTTATGAAGCTCGGTATCGGTCGTGTTGCGCTTGAAAATACCGGCAACATCGGTAAGGCTTATCGTCGTCATGATGAAGTCGGTACACCGCTTTGCTTAACCGTTGACTTTGAAACCATTGAACAACAGCCGGAA
The DNA here is from genome assembly GCA_947167235.1 of uncultured Alphaproteobacteria bacterium. Taxonomy (GTDB): domain Bacteria; phylum Pseudomonadota; class Alphaproteobacteria; order RF32; family CAG-239; genus RUG410. Next base: position 2,031 of record CAMVHF010000063.1, on the reverse strand, counting down.
AGCGTTACCATCCGTGACCGCGATACAATGGAACAAATCCGTGTTAACACGGCTGATTTGGCGGATTATTTGAGAAACTATTTCTTATAACATTCATACCTTAAAAAAAGCATCGGTTATTGGCCGATGCTTTTTTTTGTAGCTAAATATATCACCTATTGAATACCGGCCTCTGCCGAGACTTTATCCGCGACTTTATCCGCAACCTTTTCGGCAACTTTATCTATGACTTTTTCGGTGATTTTTTGCGAGATACTCTCGGCTGCTGCCGATGAATCATCTGTCTCTACAACCAAATCTTCCAAACCGTCAAGCAGTTTATCCAAATCTGATGAATCAGGCATTTCGCCTTCTTCACCTTCGCCGGCCGTTTTAGGCTGAACCAAATCATTAAACAGTTCTTCTCCGGTTTTCTTTAATACTTCTAAATTACTGTCAACCGTACTGTTTTCACCTGCTTCTTCGGCAGAATTATCCGTAACGGTATTTTCCGTATTATTATCAACCGTTTCGGTTTCATTTACCTTGTCCTCACCGTTTGCAGCCTCATCTTTATTATCCTTTGTTTCGTCTTTTTCTTTATCGGCATCTTTATCCGCGCCTAAACCGAGACCGGATGCTTTTTCTTTGATACTCTTTACCCATTCATCCGGCACCATGCTGACCACCGGCTCAATATTATCTTTCGCCAATTGGAAATATTGCGATTCGGCAAATGTACCTTTTTTAGATTCTTCCGGAATGATTGTGGTAATCATTAATGTCACCAAAATCACAATCAAAATGCCGCGTGCGGCACCAAACACAAAACCGAGGATTCTGTCAACGGAGCTTAAGGCACTGGAACGAATGACCGTTGAAATTTTATCGACAGTCAAAACCCAGATAATACTGAAAAGAATCAATACGGCCAAACCGGCAACAATATTTGCCATCATCTTAGAGGCGATATAGGTTTGCGCAATAGGTTCAATAATCGGCACCAAATAGAACAATGCGGCGGCGGCCAATACCCAACCGATAATAGACAGTATTTCTTTAGTCATACCGCGAGCGATACCGACTAAAGCCGAAATACCGACAATAATCAAAAACACCACATCTAAATTATTAAGTTGTTCCATAATTTTGCTCCTAACTGAACCAATTTATCAAACGATGAACATTTCCTATTTCATAACACGATAAATCATAATTTTTCAAGCCTTTTTCTTTTTTATCTTTACCGAACACCGGCGGAATAATAGCACTGGCAAAACCGAGCTTTTGAGCTTCTTTCAAACGCAAATTGGCTTGAGTGACGCTGCGGATTTCCCCCGACAATCCGATTTCACCGAAGACCACCATATCGGCAGGCAAAGGTTTATTTGTCAAAGCGGATATCACCGCCATCGCTACGGCCAAATCGGCCGCAGGTTCGGTAATTTTAAGACCACCGGCAATATTTAAATATACATCGTGCGAACTGAAATTCATACTGCAACGCGCTTCCAAAACCGCCAAAATCATGGATAAACGATTAGAATCCCAACCGACAACGGCTCGTTTAGGCGTTGAATAACCGCTCGGACTGACTAGAGCCTGAATTTCAACCAACAGCGGACGAGAACCTTCGATACCGGCAAAAACGCACGAACCTGATATATTACCTTGGCGCTCGGCCAAAAATAAGGCAGACGGATTCTCAACTTCGACCAGGCCTTTATCCTGCATTTCAAACACACCTATTTCATCGGTTGCACCATATCTGTTTTTAACCGCGCGCAAAATGCGGAAATGATGCCCGCGCTCGCCTTCGAAATACAAAACCGTATCAACCATGTGCTCTAAAACGCGCGGACCGGCTATTTCGCCCTGCTTTGTGACATGACCGACCAAAAACAGTACAAACCCCTTGCGTTTGGCCAATTTTATCAATTCATAAGCACAAGCTCTGACCTGACCGACACTGCCAGGTGTCGATTCTACCTCTTCAAGATACATTGTCTGGATAGAATCTATAATTACAAGTTTAGGTTGCATTTCTTCTAT
>CAMVHF010000062.1 GCA_947167235.1 uncultured Alphaproteobacteria bacterium | reverse complement strand
TTATTGACGGCAAAGCGCAGCATGCTATACACCGGATTGTTTCCGATATATCGGCTATCCGTTTAGGAACAGAAGCTTCAACATATACGATGAAAAATACTCTGAAAGAGATTGAAACGTCGGATGTTGAAATGATGCGTAATGTTTTGCATTCGGCAATACAAACCCTGGATTATGACGGTGCTGATTCGGCTCATGCCTGGATTTATGTTTTTCCGGACGGTGAAGTCAGTCACGGTACGCTGTATTCGGGCAAATCAGAGCAGGGCGAATTTTTATTTAAAACGCAAGAAATTGAAGATTTTTATCAAAAATATCCGTGGTTCAAAGCTGTTCCGAAAGAAGAAAAAACTTTCTGGTCAGAACCGTATATTGATAAGAATCATGATGAAGATATATGGGTGGTAACCTGTTTATTTCCGTTTAAATTTAAAAATTCCGATGATTATAACGGTTTAGTGGCCGTCTCGGTTGATTTGAAAGCCCTTCAGGACAAACTTAAAAAGTATTCCGAAGAATATAACGGAAAATTCTTACTCTTATCGCAACAAGGTTTGTATATTGTCCATCCGGATCCGCAGATACAGCTCAAAAAAACAATTTATGATTTGGCACGAGAGTATAATTTACCGCAACTGAAAATGACAGGAGATGAGTTGAAAAACGGACGTTTCGGCCAGTTTTTAATGAGCCATTCATCGGTATACGGCTCATCGGTTATTTTCTTTTATCTGCCGGTTTCCGAAATTAATTGGGGTGTTTGTCTGGTCTTCTCTCAAGATGCTTTTTTCCAACCTTTCAAGAGCTTCCATTGGAAAATATTAATTGTATTGATTTTGGGATTAATCGTTTTATTCTCGGTTATCAGCCTGATTTGCCATCGTTCGACCAAACCGTTGTTGGACTTAAGTAAAATTGCCTTACAATACGGACAAGGTGATTTTTCGGCCGCATTGCCGGAAGTAAAATCACAAGATGAAATCGGTGTGATGACGGTGGCTTTCCATAAAATGCGCAATAATCTATTACATTATATCGAAATGGTTAAGCAGGGTGTTGCCGAACAACAAAAAACGAAAAGTGAATTGGAAATTGCAAACAATATTCAGCAATCGGTTTTGCCGACTGATTTTCCTTTGCATCCGGCTTTTGAAGTCAGCGGATCAATGTCTCCGGCCAAGGGAGTCGGTGGTGATTTTTATGATGCGTTTTTTATTGATGATGAGCATTTTGCCGTTGTAATTGCCGATGTTTCCGGCAAGGGAATTCCGGCTGCATTAGTTATGATGATTACCAAAGCTTTGATTAAGACAATAGCTAAAACCGGTGCTTCGGCCGCAGAGATCATGAATTTAGTGAATAATGAATTATGCTTAAACAATAAATCAGCTATGTTCGTTACGGCATTTTTAGGAATTTTGAATATTGCAACCGGTAAGCTCGAATATGTCAATGCCGGTCATAATTCGCCTTTTTATCGCGATAAAAAAGGTTATAGAATGATGGAAAGTGAGCATGATATTGTTTTAGGCGGTTTAGACAATATATCTTATCATCAAAAATCTATACAAATGAAACCGGGCGAACGACTGTTTTTATATACCGATGGTGTGTCGGAAGCTCAAAATCAAAAAGGTGAATTCTACGGTGAAAAGAGACTGGTTGATATATTATCTCAATACAGTCAGTCTCCGGAAGATACGCTTCGTTTTGTCTCGGAAGATGTCGAAAAATTTGTTGACGGTGCCGAGCGATCCGATGATATAACCATGTTGGAACTCTTATATTGCGGTGCATCTTCAGACGTCAAAATTTTGCCGGCGAGTGTTAAATATACCGATACGCTTTTATCTTGGCTTGAAAATGATATGCAGCAACGTCATATTGCACCTAAAAAGCAGTCTAATTTAATCATCGCCAGTGAAGAAATCTTTTCAAATATTGCTCAGTATGCTTATCAAACCACCGGCAGAGTCCGAATTACAATGTCCGGTAATGATAAGTCGTATACGGTGCAATTTGCAGATTTCGGCAAGGCATATAATCCTTTGTTACAATTAACACCGGATTTAGAGCAATCTGCCGAAGAACGTAATATCGGCGGGTTAGGGATATTTTTGGTTAAACAGATGGTTGATGATGTCAGCTATCAATACAAGAATAACCAAAATATACTGACAATCAGTATTGATATCGAAAATTGAAGAATATTATAATTTTAATAACTGTGGAATAAGATTATGCAGTACAGTCCGGAATTGGAAACCGATGCAGAAGTTCAAAAAATTCCTCTGAGTGTCGGTAATTTGTTTTTTATACCGCTCGACGGAACGGATCGGTTTGCCTTTTGCAGCGATAATCCTAAAATCCAAGAATGGTGCGAAAGCGTAGAGGATGTCGGTCCGATTAAAGATAAATCGGTACCCAAAATTTATTATCAATTTGCCGTATCGACATTGCAAGACTATTTGCATAATAAGCCGACAGGTTCTCACAGACGGAACAGTATCAGTATCGTTGCCGGATTGGATAAAAACGAGATTATTACACATCTTCCCGATAATTCGGTTGTTGTCGATGCCGGAAAACGGTTCGTATCCGTTTTTGACGGTTTGACTGATATCGATGAAATCTATAAAAAAACTATTGAGGATGGGATTATAGATCATCATACCATTGACCAATTACGAATTATGGCAAATCTGCCTAAAAAATGCACGACACAAATGGTGGTTGATTATATTGATGATGTTGCCGATTTTTGCGCCCGACACAATGTCAGAGAAATAATTATCCATCGTGACAGTGATTTGGATGCCGTATGTGCGGCATGGCTTATTCGTGAAAAAATGGCTGTCGGAAAACTTCCGGATATTGCATCGGAAATTGCAGAAATTGTTAATTTGGTTGATTATGCCGATTTCCGCCTGCCTCCGGAAAAATATGTCACAAGCTTTCCGGGGTGTATATCGGCTGTAATGTCAGCTATTAAAACAGCTAAAAGAGAAGAACTTTATCAAAATGCGGACAATATTGATCCGGATGAACCGGACGGCTTAAGTGAAAGCGGTCGTCGTAAGGCTAAACACTTAGACAGCATTGCTAATGCCGAAGTATTTAAAATTCTTGATGTTTTGGCTAAAGAAAAAGAAAATAATCCGGAATTTAATCTCGAAACAACCGATATTTTGGAATTTATACTGTCTTCGGACGATATCAGCGATTATACCAAAGAAATGATGCAAACCGGCTTGGAACAAATCTATGATTCCAAACAGCAATTTGAAAAAGACGTTGCAGATGCCGAAGTGATGCCTTTTAATTTTATCAATCCGGTTACCAATCTTCAAGAAACGGGAACTTTAGTTATCGCTTCCGCCGGTAATCCGATAACAACCTTAAATATAGGATATGCTTATTACGGAAAAAATACGATTATAGCCGTTTACGGCGGCTTACATCGTGAAGGCGGAGATATGTATGATATTGGTATTGCTTCCGATGATGCTTACAAATTATCCGAAGTTATGAAAGATATTTGTGTGATAATTAATAAAACCGAAGAGGAAAAACGTTTGCAAATAGAGCGTATTTGTTCGAGTTTGGAAAATCAGGCCGAGCGAACGCCTAAAGAAGAAAAACGTTTGGAAGATCTGCGGCGCAGTTTATGGGATTTAGATGATACGGAAGCATGCCAAGCATTTGTCGGTGCTGATAGGTTTGATTTGATTGATAAAGATCCGTCAATGCTGATTGCTGAAAATTCACTTATTTCGGCATCACGTCATTCTTTAATAACCGAAAAATGCTTTACGGATACCTTAAAACAATGGGCGGCTGACACTTCGACAGACAGAGTGTCGGCGGCTCTGCAATTTGATGATGAGGACTAAATAATATGAAAACCAGAAAATTTGAAGCAGCCGAAAAAAAACGCAGCGGTCAATGTAATTGTGCGCAAGCTGTTATTTGTACCTATTGCGATAAAGCTTGTATTTCAGAAGACGAGGCCTTAAACATCGGTAATGCTTTTGCTGCCGGTATGGGAAATATGGAAGGAACGTGCGGTGCATTGGTCGGTGCCGGTGTTATTGTCGGCTTGGTCAATAAGGATAAAGCTAAATCCGTTAAAGATATGCGCCAAATTATCTCTAAGTTTCAAGAACGCAACGGGGCAACGCAATGTAAACTTCTTAAAGGTGTAGACACCAAATGTGTTTTACGCGAATGTCCGGATTGTGTGGCCGATGCTTCGGAATTTTTGGAAGAAGTTATTAATGACGAATAAACAGTTATTGTATCGTTTCATAAATAAAGCACCGAATTTTCGGTGCTTTATTTATCTTATTCTTCGCTTTTAATAGGGATTGTTTTAATATTATCTTCTTCCTTAACTTCTTTTTTCGGAATACTGATGGTTAAAAGACCCTTCTTGAAAACGGCATCGATTTTGGTATCATCAATATTCTTAGGTAAACGGATCGAACGGCTGAAAGAACCTGAAGATGTTTCTTTAAAATAATAGCCGTTATTTTCTTCTTCGGTTTCTTGTTTGCGTTCACCGCTTAAGGTTAAAACGTTATTTTCAACCGATAATTTAACATTATTTTCATCCATTCCCGGAAGTTCTGCTTTGATGACAATTTTATCTTTTAAGTCGACCATATCCATACGCGGTTCCATAAAATGCTTTGTTTCAAATTTTTGCGGATTGATAAACATTGAATCAAAGTATGTATTAAACGGATCGTGATAAACAGCCATCTGGGCATCGGCAGGCGTCGAATTTAATAAGGCTGCAGCCAATACAGGCAATATATTCTTTCTCATTTTATCCTCCCAAAATATTTGAGTTAATTCTTTGTTCTAATAAATATGTAGGAGGTCGTTTTTCCGATTGCAAGATATGTTTTTAAAAAATTATTTTGATTTATATTCGGAGAGTTAAGTAAATAATACTTGCAAATATGACAAAAATTTTGTATAAGGAATGTAATCCATAATCATTTTAGTTATTTTTAATTTCCTACAATTATGAGTGACACAAAGAAGTGTGTTCAAGGAAGTTTATTTCCTGAACTTGACGTTGTGCAAACTTCGTCTTCCGCTACCGGCAAGAAAAAGTCCGCTGCGGATAAATTGCGTGAAAAAATCAGCCTTCTGCAAGAAGAAATTCAGACAAAGCAGCAGGAAATCGAGCAACTTAAGACTACCGGGCAAAGTAAAGATCAGACAATTACCGAGTTGCAAAACACCAATCAGAAGCTGAAAGTTAAGGCTGAAGCTTTTGACAGTCTTGTTGCTTCACACAGTCTGTTTACCACCAGTGTTATCGCCAAGAGTTTCGGACGTTCGGCCATCTGGCTCAACGATTATCTGCACAAAAAGAAAGTGCAGTACAAAAAAGGAGACGTCTGGCTGTTGTATGCCCAATATGATAAGTGCGACTATACGCGTATCTGCTGGTACAACTACAACACCGATTCCAAAGGAAATCCGCTTTCCAAGGCAACATCCTATTGGACAGGCAAGGGGCTTTTGTTTATTCGCGATTTATTAAAGAAAGACGGCTTGTTGCGTGATTGATGTTGCTATCAGACGCATACAAAAAAACGGCGGTTTCATTGGTATGAAACAAGCCGTTTTTTTGTTTATGTAAGCCCGTTAATCAAGGATTATAAGGCTGAGATTCTTCCCCTGATGAGTAGGGATGCTCATTTTCGTAACGGGTCATTTCATCGGTATGATCTTTCCCGTCACTAAGCCCTACGGCTACACCGACTGCGCTTGCAAGTCCGGCGAGCCCGATACCGAGTAGTGTCAGCATAGTTTTAAGTGTTTTAAGTTTGTGTTGTTTGTGGCGCTAACGATTAGTAATCGTCATCGTCGTCATTTTTAAGAAGTCCGCGAGCGCGAAGTTCATCCTCAGAGTAGACATCATCAATGTCGAGACCGTATTCATCTGTATCGTCAGAGTCGTAACTATTTACGCCGGAGAGACGATCAAGTGCGCCGCTGTCAAATCCGTTTTCGGCATCAGACATGGCATTGTAAATGTCGAGAAACATAATCGTAATATTTAATGGTTATATAGATAATTGATAACTTGGTTTAATACTATCTTATATTACCCTAAATTGCAAGCAAATAATTACCTCTTTAAATTTGCAAAATATCTGTTATGATAGCTGATAAAGGAGTAAAGTTATGACAGAATTTACAGTCTTGGTGCAAGATATTACAACTATTAAAGCCGATATTATCGTTAACGCGGCTAATGAACTTTTATTGGGCGGCGGCGGTGTCGACGGAGCCATTCATCGTGCGGCAGGTAGAGAATTGCTTGCCGAATGTAAAACATTGAACGGTTGCCTGCCGGGGGATGCCAAAGTGACTAAAGCCTATAAGTTGCCGGCAAAATATATTATTCATACCGTCGGTCCGCGTTATTATATGATGGATGAACGGCAAGCTGCCGAAAAATTGACCGGTTGCTATCAGAAATCAATTGATTTGGCCGTTGAATTAAAGGCTAAAAGTATTGTTTTTCCGGCTATATCGTGCGGCGTTTTCATGTATCCGCTTAATGAGGCCGTTAAAATTGCCGTTACAACAATCGGCCGGCATCCGCAAATCGGGCAAATTGACCAAGTCATCTTTTCGGTTATGGATGAACAAACCGCCGAAGTTTATCGTCAAGAATTAAAAAATCAGAAATTTAGTTGACAAAAAATATAAGTGTGTGGTAACATAAATCAACTTTTTGATTATTTAGTTACGAATTAACTAACACTTTATATTTATGGAAAATCTCAAACAAACTAAGATGGTTAAGCCTGTTCAGGCTCCGTGTATGATTGCATATATGGATCGTTTGACTGGCTTGATGGATTTACGACCTTTTGTCGATTTAAGCAAAAGGACGAGTATTTGGGGAATTGCCGTCGACGGTCTTGTGTTCAAAAAAACGCACGAAGCTGACAGTGATTGGATTACCGCCTCTCAGATATCCGAGAGTAAAAGCCGCGCGATGCTGCCGACGACCACCGAATTGGATATCGGCTATTATCACAGGCAAGCTTTTAATGAAACCATCGGTATCTTAAAGTCTTGCGGTATTGCGGCCGATCCGTGGAAAAAAGGTTGGTACTGGAGCCGTGAAGATGACGGAGATAAAGCTGTTGTTATCGATATGTGCGACGGCGGTTCGGATTTTATTCCCAAGCGTCTGAATAACGGTTATGTGCGTTTGGCAACCCATCGTGTTAAAACCGTACAACACATTTCGGTGCATGCGACTTTACTGTATTTGAATGAGGGAAAATTCGAATGGTCATTGGAACTTGAGCCCGACAGATTGTCGCAGCTTTGGGGAATCAGTGTCGGTAAAGTTTTCATGCGTCTGACCGAAGAACCCGAAAAGTGCAACTGGTATCAAGGCATTGAAAAGGCAAAGGCTTTGTCAACCGAATTCTGCCGGATTTCGCTACCTAAACAAGAAGACTTCGAGTTTATTGACAAGTATGCCGATTCCGTAAATGACAGTCTGACGATGATTTCGGCTTACGGTGTGCCGGTCGATTTTGTAACGAACGACTTCTATCGGCATCGTTGTCTGACCGGAACCGAACACGGCAAAGACGGTTTCCTTTCGTACGACAGATGTGTCACCAACAAATCCACCCCTTGTTATTGTCGCTTTGTCGGCGAGGAGATTAAATAAAAAAACTTGTATGATGTCCCTTAAAAACTTGTTGTTTTTGAGGGACATTTTGTTTATAGTAGCCGGTAAAGGAGAAGTCAATGCAAACAGGTGCAAAATATCAGGCCGTTTTGGAAATAATGGAAAAAGTCTGGCAAGACCAATAGCCTGCCGATAATATCATCAAAGAATATATGCGCGCGCGCAAATATATCGGTTCCAAAGATCGCAAATTTATTACCAATACGGTGTGGGATATCATTCGTCATCGCAGCCGCTTGGAGTTTGACTGCGGATGCTGTGAGCCGCGGATGCTATTACTGACTTATCTTAAAGATGAAGATTTTGATATTATTGCCGACGGTTCACAATATGCCTTAAAACCGCTGACAAAAGACGAAAAGACCAAGTTACATAATCTAAATCAGGAAGTCTATCCGGACTATATCGAAAAGGAATGCCCGAAATGGCTGTATGATAAAATCAATAATCCGGCTTTGGCAGAGGCCTTAAATACAACAGCCAGTGCCGATATCAGAGCTAATATGGCGGCACGGGAAGATGTTAAAGAAAAACTGCGCAAAGAGGGACTTTTCTTTTCTGAAACTCCTTATTCGCCGTACGGTTTGCGCTCGGCCGAACGGATTAATTTACAAAACTGCATCGCTTATCAAAACGGCGAAATCGAAGTGCAAGATGAGTCTTCACAGCTCGGGGCAATTTTGTGTGACGTTCGTTCGCAACATAAAATTATCGATTATTGTTGCGGCGGAGGCGGTAAAAGTTTGCTCTTAGGCGCTATTCTCAAAAATACCGGCACAATATTTGCACATGACAAGAATGTCAAACGTATGGATGGTCTGGCAGACCGTGCCGAAAGACTTGGTATTACCAATATTAAAGTTATTTCTGAAATTAAACCGACGGATAAATTCGATCGATTTATCATTGATGCACCTTGTTCGGGCAGCGGTACTTGGAGACGCTCGCCTGATGCCAAATATCGCTTAACACCAAAACAATTAAAGTCTATCGAACAGGCTCAGGAAGAAATTTTGGATATTGCTAAGGATCATCTGACAGATGACGGCCGTATTATTTATATGACATGTTCGGTCTTGCCGGAAGAAAACGAAGAACAAATCGAGCGATTTTTGCAAAAATATCCGGCATTTACCACCGTCAATATGACGGAATTATGGGAACGTAAACTCGAAAAGATTTGTCCGTTTACGGAAGAAAAATATCTGCATTGCTCACCGCTGACTACCGGTACCGACGGCTTTTTCGTCTGTGTTTTGCACAAGAAATAAAATGTAACTTTTTGTGTGTTGCATAATAGGTATAATCTTTTTATGCTTAAATCAACAAAAGAAACTTATGTTAGAAAGGATTAAAACTATGGCTAAAATTCATCCGACAGCAATTATCGAAGATGGCGCACAAATTGCCGCAACTGCAGAAATCGGTCCTATGTGTTGGATCAGCTCGCAAGCAAAAATCGGCGAAAATGTTAAGTTATTGGGGCAGGTTACCATT
>CAMVHF010000061.1 GCA_947167235.1 uncultured Alphaproteobacteria bacterium | reverse complement strand
ATTTTTGTTGTATTTTTTGAAAAAACGGATATACGATACAGCACGAAGATAATAGTGAAAGGAATAAATATAAATATGTCAAATCCTATTGATACTAAAATTATCAGCAAACTGGCTGAAATCTTAGATAAAAACCAACTTACAGGCTTAAAATATGAAGACGAAAGTTGCAAAATTTCGCTGACACGCGATGTTTGTTGCGGCAGTGTTGCTCCGGCTTATACACCGGTTGTTGCTGCACCGGCTTCGGTGGCTCCGGCAGCTCCGGTCGAGACTCCTGCAGCTGAAGCCCCGAAAGTTGAAGATTACTCCAACTCTCCGAATGCCGTCAAATCACCGATGGTCGGTGTGGTATACCTTTCCAGCAATCCGACTTCTCCGAACTATGTTAAAGAAGGTGATACCGTTACGGCCGGTGATACCGTTTGCTTAATCGAAGCCATGAAAACATTTAATCCGGTTAAAGCGCATAAAAGCGGCAGAGTTACCAAAGTTTTGGTCGAAACGGGTGATCCGATTGAATACGGTGCACCTCTGATTATAATTGAATAAGTTGGAAATACAGTATGTTTGAAAAAGTTTTAATAGCCAATCGTGGCGAAATAGCTTTAAGAATACACCGAGCTTGCCGTGAAATGGGAATTCGCACGGTTGCGGTGCATTCCGAGGCCGATGCCAACGCCATGCATGTGCGTTTGGCAGATGAAGCCGTTTGTATCGGTCCGGCTCGTTCGGCGGATTCTTATTTAAACAAACCGGCGATTATTTCAGCAGCGATTATTACCGGCGCCGATGCCATCCATCCGGGATACGGGTTCTTATCCGAAAATGCCGATTTTGCCGAAATGGTAGAAAAGCATGGTATTACTTTTATCGGCCCGACCGTTGAACAAATGCGCTTAATGGGTGATAAAATTACCGCTCGTAAAGCCGCTAAAGAAGCCGGCTTGCCGATTACCGAAGGATCTCCGGAACTCGAAGATGTTGAAGCTGCCAAAACTTGGGCAAATAAAATCGGTTATCCGGTTATTATTAAAGCCAAAGACGGCGGTGGCGGTAAGGGCATGAAAATCGCTTTTAGCGATGATGATATCGAAGAAGCTTATACAATGGCCAGAGCCGAGGCAAAAGCCGCATTCCCGAGCGATATTGTTTATATGGAAAAATATTTACAGCATCCGCGCCATATCGAAATGCAGATTTTAGCCGATAAATACGGCAATGTTGTCCACTTGGGCGAACGTGATTGTTCGATACAGCGTAACAATCAAAAGGTTATTGAAGAATGTCCGTCGCCGGCCTTAAACCAGTCGCAACGCGATGAAATCGGCTCAATCGTTCGCAACGCTATTGCTAAAATAGGTTATTGTAATGCCGGTACTTTGGAATTTTTGTATGAAGACGGTAAATTCTATTTTATGGAAATGAATACGCGTTTGCAAGTCGAACATCCGGTAACCGAAGCTGTAACCGGTATTGATATCGTTCGTGAACAGATTCGTATAGCATCAGGCGCACAGCTCGGCTATACACAAGAAGATATCAAGTTCAACGGTCATGCCATAGAATGCCGTATTAATGCCGAAGATCCGCAAACCTTTGTGCCTTGTCCGGGAAAAATTGAAGAATGGCACGCACCGGGCGGATTAGGTGTCAGAGTCGATTCGGAAATTTATTCCGGTTACACAATTCCGCCGTTTTACGACAGTATGATAGCTAAACTTATCGTTCATGCCGGTACGCGTAATGCCGCATTGATGCGTCTGCGTCGTGCATTGGAAGAGTTTGTGATTATGGGGGTAGATACAACAATACCTCTGCATCAGAAAATTATTTCGCAACCGGAATATTTGGACGGACAGTACGATATTCATTGGCTCGAACATTTTATGAAGTCTGAATAAAATTTGTAATCGAACCGATAAAAGGCCTGCAAAAAGCAGGCCTTTTATCGTAAAAAATGCTTTTGTTTTGTAAATAAAATAATAACTAATTTGTAATATATTAAAATCAGATTATAGAAAAAATATTGACAAAAAATACATATATGCTATTATCTAAGAAAATACGTTAATTTAAGGAGCGCTGACATGGTTGAAGTAACAGATGAAATGGCAAAAAAAATGATGGCCGGTACCGCCTATGAATCAATAGAGTTGGAAGACACCGTTGCCGACACGGATGCCGAGACTAAAAAGGAAGATAAAAAAGAAAATAAAACAGCCGAAGTTGCAACTCAAGAAACCGAAGTTACAAAAGAGCCTGAAAAGACGACACGAGAATATACTGAAGAAGAAAAAAGCAGATTTGCCCAAATTTTACGAGCAAAATACAGTGATCGTACTATGACGGATTATATTGAATGTCAGGAATATCTTGAAAGCAAGAAAAAACACTTAGCCAATGCCAAACAGGCTCAGGAAAAATTAAGAAGTCAGGCTTTGACTTATATGCAAAGCATAATGAATCCGGAAAAGCGCAAAACTTTACCGAAAGGTGTTCTGGCTGATGTCGCCAAGAACGGTAATAAATTTATTGAAAAATTCGGTTATGACGCCGATGGCGCCACAAATCCGATTACAATGAAATTCCGTGATTGGATGGATAGAAACAAAGAAAGCCTGCAAAAGATTCAGGAAGCCGGCGAAAAAGCACCGGCCGGTGCAGAAGCCGGTAGAACGGGAACAACCGAAAAAACATCAATATTGGGTGCTGTTTGGGAAGAAAAACAGTCCGTGAAAGTAGGGGCTTTCTTAATGGGCTTCGGCGGTGCCTGCTTAGGCGCGCTGGCCGGCGGTCCGCAAGGTGCGGTTCTCGGCGGTGTTGCCGGTGCAACAGCCGGTGCCGGATTGGTTGCGACAATAGTTGCCGCAGATAAGAGAAATGCTGTTAAACAAGCTAAAAAGGCTGCTAAAGCTCAAGAAAAGATTAATCAAAATCAAAAACAAAAACAAAAAGAACAAGCCAAAACCCAAGAATCAAAAGTTGATTGGCACGAGGTCGGCTTCTGGGGTAAAATGATTGCCGGTTGTTCGGCTGTCGGTGCCGGTATCGGAGGATTTATGGCTTATACGGCAGCACATGCAACGGCTGTGGGTGTGGCCGGCAGTGCTGCGGCCATTACATCGGCTATCGGCAGCGGTGCGATTATCGGTGCACTTGCCGTTCCGGCAATGGTTGCCACCTATAAAGTCGGAACATGGCTGAAGGAAAAAGCCGGTAATGTAATGAACAATATTAAGGCTAAAAAACAAGAAAAAGCTATGCAAAAACAAGCCGAAAAAGCAAAAAATAAAACGGCCGAAAAAACAAAGTCATTCAACAAAGATGACTTTATGGATAAGTTACATACGGCCGGATTTATTGCCGGTCTGTCCGGATTGGCAGGTGCCGGATTAGCCGTAATAGGTCAGGCTTATCCTGCCGGTGCTGATATTTCCATTCCGGTATGGACAGCCGCAGCTGCCGGTATCGGACTCGGTGCGACTGCTGTTGCCGCGACAGCTTATAAGGTCGGTTCTTGGCTAAAGAGTAAGTTCAGCAAATCGGCAGAGCAAAAACACGTTAAAGATATGGAAGCACAGACTTTGACGCAAGCCAGAGAACAGACCGAACAAAAGCTTCATACAGCCGAAAATAATAAGAATAAAGATGCAAATAAGCAAACAAGAGGGCAAGGCTATAAAGGGAAGGTTTCGGATGCGGCAATGAGAAAAATGCTCGAAAGCAATGATCGTTCGGCATAAGTAACCGCAGAGATTACGCTCGATATATAAGAGCCGCCGATTTAATCGGCGGCTCTTAAACGTTAAAATATAAAAAGTTTAACCAATGGTCAGTGTCATTTCATTTTCGGAAGCTGAAATTTTCATCGGAACTTCGGTTCCTATTATTTCGCGCAAATAAATAAATTGAATGTATTGTGAAATGTATTCTTCCGGTTTTTTACCATCGATAATATCCTGATACATGGCAATTTTGCTTGTGATAAGCTTGTAATCGGATTTAACGGCGATTATCATATTTGTTTTATTCAAATCGATAGATACAGAACCGCCGCGCATACAAACATCGGCCGCGCTCATAACGCCTAAGAATACCAGCTTGGCAATATCCGGAGAGATGGAACTGATTTGCAGTTTGATCGGCGTTGACGGATTACCGAGTGTCGCAAGATAATCATTGCAAATGGATTTTAGTTCGTCGGCACCGGTTGATTTGGAATTCAAACCGAAGGCAATCCGTAAAAAGCGCTGTCTGGCTTTAAGCGTATTTGCCGCAGCGGTAATAATTTTTAATGTATCTTCGTCAAGTTCATTATTATTACCGGCAATTAATTCCAAAGCTGAGCCGAGGGCACCGATATTTCCGCCTATATCATGAGCAATTCGTGTGCTGACAATTTCTGCGAGTTCTGTCTGACTGTATAACATATAATTTTCCTAAAAAGTATAAACCGCGGTGTTCATAAATTTTTTATCTTCGCGCGACATTCTGGTATAATCGAGTTCCAACAGCATCGGGTCTTCCAATAAAAGTTTACCGGTTTTGGCGCGTAAACTCGGTTTTTTCTCACCTAATCCCCATGTAATCTGTTCTTTGTTATCGGGTTGACCGTATTTTTGGTTGATTTTCTTCCAGAAGTCATAAATTTTGAGATTGCGCAAATATTCGGCTTTTGCACCGCTGCCCTTGATGTTGGCGGCTTCTGTCACATACAGAATGCGGTAAGCTTTATTGCCGGTAAAATTGCTGGTAAAGCTGACTTCCATACTTTCTTTGGTCGGGAAGTTGCTGAATTTCATTTGTTGTAAATATTGATGATGATTATTTCGAGCCATAATATACACGCAACTGGCAATTCTTTCATAACCGACAATGTTTTGGTTTCGGCACTGTTCTTCATAACGCCAACGAATAAAGTTCGGGATTTCCAAGTGCTCCGATACTTTTTTGTAACCGCGTTTTTGCAGCGCTTCAATAACCTGTTCTTTATCCATACGCAGCATAACACCGGCGATATCGAAAACCGAAGCATTGGAACGCTTCGTTGCCGCCGGCGCGTCTTCGGTAACGGCAGAAAGGGTTTTTGAGGCAATTTTCGAGGCTATTTCGCTACCCCACCAACCGGCATCATCTTCTTTTTTGTTTTTAGCTTCAGTTTCGGGTGTATTTTGCTGAACAAAGTCGGCAAACGAAGTTCCGTTATCTACAACCTGAGCCGGATCTTCTGCGGCTGCAACCGTCGGAAAACTTACAATCAATGCCAGAGCAGCAATATATGTATAACATTCGACAAATGATTTCATTAATTTTCTCTTATTTTACCTATTATGGCATCATAACGGATTCAATTTAAAAAAAGCTTAATAACTCAAAGATTTCAGGTTTACAAGAGCGCAAAAAAACATTAAATTTGCTCAAGAGGTAGAAAATGAATAAAACAGTGCATATTATCGGAGCCGGATTAGCCGGCAGTGAAGCCGCTTGGCAACTTGCCAAAAGGGGTATCAATGTCAAATTGTTTGAAATGAAACCGGTTAAATTTTCTCCGGCGCATAAAAGTAAAAATTTTGCGGAATTAGTGTGTTCAAATTCGTTTCGTGCTGATGACAGCAGTCATAATGCCGTCGGTTTGATGCATCAGGAAATGCGTTTGTTTGATTCCTTGGTTATGCGTTGTGCCGATACTTGCAAAGTTCCTGCCGGCGGGGCGTTGGCTGTCGACAGAGACGGATTTTCGGCGATGATTACCCAAGAACTTGCCGGTATGCCGAATATAGAAATTATTACCGGCGAAGTGACGGATTTTCCGCAAAGTGATGATCCGCTGACCATTATAGCGACCGGACCTTTGACCAGCTCGGATTTTATTGATGCGATTTTGCAAAAAGTTAATCATAATTCGTTGTCGTTTTATGATGCCATCGCACCGGTTGTGTATAAAGAAAGCATCGATTTTACAAAAGCATGGTATCAATCGCGCTACGATAAAGGCGATAAATTCGACTACATTAACTGTCCGATGAGTGAAGAACAGTACTATCAATTTGTGGATGCCTTATTGAGTGCCGAAAAAATGCCGTTCCACGATTTTGAAACACCGAATTATTTTGACGGTTGTCTGCCGATTGAGGTTATGGCCGAGCGCGGGCGTGATACGCTGTTGTTCGGTCCGATGAAACCGGTCGGACTGACCAATCCGAACAGTACGGAAAAACCGTATGCGGTTGTGCAATTGCGACAAGATAATAAAGAAGATACACTGCGTAATATTGTCGGTTTTCAAACCAAACTTAAATACGGCGAACAGGAACGCATATTCAGAATGATTCCGGGGCTGGAACATGCCGAATTCGCACGTTTGGGCGGTATTCATAAAAATACGTTTATTAAAAGTCCGGAATTGCTGGATAAATATTTGCGGTTAAAAGCACAGCCGAATGTAATGTTTGCCGGTCAGATAAGCGGTTGTGAAGGATATGTTGAAAGCGCTAACGTCGGAATGCTTGCCGGTTACTACGCTGCGGCATTTGTCAGCGGTCAGACACCGATTGTGCCGCCCGAAACAACAGCAACCGGGGCAATGCTGAAACACTTACAGGATACGACAGGCTGTTATCAGCCGATGAATATTAATTTCGGGATTTTCCCGACCATACAGGGTGAAGTGACCGCAAACGGCAAGTTTCGGAAAATTAAAGGTGCCGACAGAAAAGAAGCTTATTGTCGACGAGCATTGACCGATTTTAAAAAATGGCAGGAGCAACTGAATGTTTAAGCAAGCGTTGATAACGGGTTTGGTTAAACCGAAATATCAGCCGATCGTCGAATTGTACATCAAATATTTGGAAAGCGGATATGAACATTTTAATTCCGTTAAAGTTGCGGCCGAAATCAAAGCTGAAAAAATCCGCTTGCTTGAAAGGGCAATTCGCCGCGATTATCCGGTTAAAAACAATATGATATCACGTTTGCAACAGTACTTTGTAACCGAAAATCTGTCGTTATATTTATTAATTGATCCGCTTTTGGCTTGGCGTTATCCTGCTGCCGATAAACAGCCGACATCAGAAACGCAGCTATCCGATATTATCGGCTATGAAACATCTCCGCTGGCGCGTCTTTTGATGGTGCTGAATAATGAAAATCCGAGTACCTATCTGCCGATGCAGTCGTTATTGGCTGTTTTGATATATTCGGATATGTTTCAAAATAAGCATCCGGTATTAAAAAACATCAAACTATCCAAGCGGCAACGCCTCAGTAAACTGAGAGGACTATTAAAAAACGCCGGCATTTTACTGTCCATTGTGCGGTCAAAACGCTTAAAATACCGAGCGGCGATTTTATTGAATACGGCATCGATTTTGGCGGATAAATACGAAAAAAATCAACAATTTCGCATAGACTTTCTTGACGTTTTACGGATTTATTTGTATAGTATTATCCAGTTTTTATTTGTTCGTAAGCGGACTGTAACAAAAAAAGGAATTTAAATGCTTTCGGTCGGAGGTATTGTCAGAAAATCACAACCATCGTTGTTTTGGTGTACGCGCGCTTTGCCTAAATCCGAGCGTGAGGCACTTTATACGCTGTTTGCATTCAGTCAGCACATCGACGGCATCGTGCGCTCATCCATGGCTACGGAAGAAAAGGCCGATTTATTAAAAGCTTGGCGTGAAGAACTCGATAATATCTATGATAAAGGTGTTCCGGCATCAAATATCGGGCGTAAAATTTATAAAAATTGTATGCGTTTCGATTTGCCTAAAGCCTCATGGAAAGAAATTTTGGACAGTGCGGTGTTGAATGCCGAAAAGCCGTTACAGGCACCCGACAGTGCAACATTGGAAAAGTATATTAACGGTATGGCGGTCGTACCGCTTAAATTAGCTTTATCGGTTGTAGCCAATGCCCATCCGTCCGCCAATGAAGAATTGGCTAAAAATCTGGGACGCGCCGTTATGGTAACCTATATGCTGCGCGATATTAAAGACGATGCCAAAAGCAATCACCTATATATTCCGCTTGAGATTTTGACTGAAGCAAATGTCAAAATCGATACCCCGCGTAATGTGGTCGAAAATAAAAATTTAGCCGTTGCCAGAGAAAGTTTTTCCAAACAAGCCGAAAGTTGCTTCAAAAAAGCCGACAGATTGCTCGGTAAAATGGATAGAAATGATGTGATGGCGTTGCGTCTGATCAAAAATATTTGCTATTGTCAGTTCGAAATGATGAAAAAACGCGGATGGGAAATTATTTCACCGAAACCGAAAATCGGTTTATTTAAGAGTATCGGTATTATCTATCAGACAATGTTCAAATAATCAGATATTTTCATCAATGATTTTGTATGCCGGATATGATGTACCTTCGGCATATTTTTTCGGCGCATCTTTGACAGCCTTAAAGAATAAATCTTTAATATAAACCAAGCGATTATTTTTCATCAGAGTTTCTTTAGGGTAGGCTTTGAATGTTTCAAATCCGAGCTCGCCTGAACCGATAAAAGGATCAATGGCGCAAGTGATGCTATCTTCCGGATGTAAAGGTTTTCCGTCATCGCCCAGCAAAGGTTCGTTATTCAAATAAATTTGACGAACAACGCATTGTTTATCTTCACGGCATATACAGTCAACGGTAATATTTTGGGAAGCCTGCAAAAAACGTGTGTTGCCGGATAGCAGGATATAACGATTTCGTAAAGCGTTATCAAAAATATTTTTTAAGTCGACCGGATGAACGGTAACGGTTTGCAAAGGTGTTTTTGCCGAAAAAGCGCGCTCGACATTATAATGCGTTAAAATTTTGCCGTGTTCATAGCGAAGTGCATGGATAATATAGCCCGTAGAAATTAAACCGACATCGGCTTTAGCGGCATTTTTCATTAAGTCGGCAATAAACGTGCCGATGGCACACGGATCGGCATATCTGCGTTCCAAATTTAAAATACTCGGGGCAATCGGTAAATTCAAACCGACCTCTTCTTCATACGCATCAAGAGCCGGTATAAATGGAGGTAAAACGTCTTCCTGCTTACAATTTATTGTTTCCGTCAAATCAATACGACAACGCTTATCCGAGTAAAATTGCATATCGAAATGTAACGCGGTACGGCTGAAGGCTGCCGGATAGTATATATGATTATAGGTATCCGGTGCCAGCGATTCGTGTTCATGACCGCCAAGAATCAAATCAAGCGGAATTTCGTTTTCATCGGCGAGATGCCGCAATTCCAAACTGCTTGGCATCAAGGCATGATTTAAG
>CAMVHF010000060.1 GCA_947167235.1 uncultured Alphaproteobacteria bacterium | reverse complement strand
TAGCCATCCACTCCGCCAATTCAAAACGCGAGGTTTGTGCATAATCACGACCGGCAATATCAATATTTTTCGGCGGAATCCAAAACATAATCACATCGGCTGCGGCTAGAAATCGACTTTCCCAGCCGATTTGCAGATCGAGATTAAAATTCTGCACATTTTCGCGACGCGGATTGGCTACATACACATCTAAATCCGCCAAATCTTTAACAGCTTGTGTTTGCCAGTCGGGCGCACCTTTTATCGGTCCGGCCAAAAACACGATTTTTTTATCAGAATAATCTTTATCAGACGATGTTGGCGTTATCAGTTCCATATTGTATTCCTTTATTTATCGATATATACTCAAGAAGCATCTCTTTTTGATGTTTTTTAAGTTTGTTATCTTTAACCGTTGTAGCGCAAAATTTCCTCAATCGATTTCTTAATGCGCCACGGATCGCATACATGGTGAAACGTCACTTTGGATGTACCTGTACCCGAAAAAAGTATATCACCGTAATTGAGCAGACGTCCCAGAAAAGATTGTCTGACCTCGGCAGATTCAACACGGCGAATTTCCAGTTCTTCGGTTCTTATATTCAGAATGCCGATTTTATAGATAACACGATAATTAGTTACAGCCATCTCAACCGAACTGTTTTTAAGCCAAATGTAAATAATGCGAAGGAGAAGAAGTCCCCCGATAAGAGCCTCTGAGTGCCAGAAAAAAAGCCGAAAAAAGGTCACATCTTCAGCCAAAACGGTCATTAAACAGAAAAACACGGCGAAAAACAGTGCCAGATTAAAATATTTATCAATATAAATACTCCAATGCAACTTCGGTTCTAAAAGCACTTCTTCTTTTAGTTGTAAATTTCGTAATAAATATTTATCCATTGCAACCTCCGTCAATTTGGTTAATATTAACAGAATATAGCGAAAAATCAACGTATTTTTATCGTCATAAGAGAAGTACGAAATTCGTCTGCGAAAAGAAAAAGATGTTTTTTACCATTAAAAACACAAAACTTGACTAATATACTTTTTTGATTTAGTCTGCCTTTCACCAATTTATAATTAATTTGCATCCAATCATTAATTTAATTATTACGTATGAAACAACAAATCATCAAGCGCATAAAAGTGTGGAAGCGCTTTTACGCCGCCCAAACAACCGGAGTTGACGAGAATTCCGCATGGAAAGACATTCTTCTGAAACTTAATCTCTCTCATGCCGACAGTGTTGTACTCGGGAAATTGGCTATTGCCGAATGCCAACCGTTTGACTTTGAAGAACATCTGTTCTTGGGACAACTTCCCTACTATCAGGAAGTCAAAGAACTGATTGCCCCGATGTACAACGACAGCTACGGTAATTACTTTTTATCATCGCTTCCGAACGGAGATAAGATTTATTTTGTCAGATACCCGTTGTTGACCGACATCAACCTGACCGATAATCTGTACAACGTTCCGATTATCGTGGCAACCGTCGTACGCCGCCGTCCGGTAGACTTTGATGAAGATATCTACGTCTGGTGCGGCACCAACCGGCTCGGTGAAAATATCTGCAAGCATCTTATCATCCGCTATGCCGATAAAAAACCGGAGGATTTTCTCTTGCCCGAAACCGCATAATGCCGTTTTGTACAGTTCACAATGTAACAAAAAAACACCTCAAAACGAGGTGTTTTTTTGATGTATACAATCCCTTATTTCAGGAGACCTTAAGCAGACTTTTTAGTCTTCTTTTTTGTTGAGCTTTTTTCACTTTCAGCAGAAAAGTCATATAACTCGGCAACCGAAACTTCGGTATCGGTTAACTTGGCTTTACTTAAAACATAGTCAACAATCTTTTCTTCATAAGCCGGAGCCTTCAATGATTCAACAGCTTGTTGATTTTTCAGATAAAAGTCGAATACAGCCTTTTCCTGACCAGGATATTTTTTAGCTTCATTCATAATTGCTTTATTAACGTCTTCGGCAGTTACCGTTAATTTGGCATCGTTACCGATTTCAGAAAGCAACAAGCCGAGCTTAACACGACGCAAAGCAATTTCTTTATATTCGGCCAAAACATCTTTTTCATCGCGATTTTTCTCGGATTCATCAAGTCTGTTCTGAGCTTTGGCATTTTGATATTGCTTTTCGATTGAGCTGTATTCGGCATCAATCAATTTTTGCGGAACTTCAAAATTATATTCTTTATCCAGAACATCTAACAAATCGCGTTTTAATTTAATGCGAGAAGTCGATTCATAGTCTTCGGAAATACGAGCTTCGATTTTAGACTTCAAATCAGCCAAGTCGGAAGCCCCCATAGATTTAGCAAATTCATCGTTAACTTCAACCGGCTTGTATTCGCGGATTTCTTTAATGGTTGTAACAAATACGGCTTCTTTACCGGCCAAATCTTTAGCATGATATTCTTTCGGGAATGTGGTTTTAACATCAACGGTTTCACCGGTTTTATGACCGATTAATTGATCTTCATAACCCGGAATGAAGGAGTTAGAGCCGAGTTCCAACGGATAAGCATTGCCCTTACCGCCTTGGAATTCGACACCGTCAATAGAACCGACGAAATCAATAACAACGACATCACCTTTTTTAGCAGCGCGATCTTTTTCAACCTTAACGGTATCGCGACGCGAATCAGACATATATTTAATAGCCTTTTCAACTTCTTCGGCCGGAACTTTAGCGTTATATTTTTTCAAAGAAATTTTAGAGAAATCACCCAAAGAAATTTCCGGTAAAACTTCGGTTTCAACCGTAAATGTAATATCTTCACCGTCTTTGAACTTTTCAATTTTAACATCAGGCGTCATAGCCGGACGTAAACTGTTTTTCTCGATAACTTCATTTGTGGCATCGCGAATCATATCATCCAAAACTTCGCCCAAAACCGACGGACGATATTTTTGTTCAATCATGGCTTTCGGGGCCTTACCGGCTCTAAATCCAGGTAACTTGATATTTTTTGCAACTTCACTTAATTTTTTATCCACGGCGGCGGCAAAATCAGCAGCAGCAATGGTAACGCTGTATTTTTTATTCAAACCTTTGGTTTTTTCTTCTTTATAATTCATTTTATTCTCTATTCCCGTTAATAAAGTTGGTGCGGATAAAGAGACTCGAACTCTTACACCTTGCGGCACCAGATCCTAAGTCTGGCGTGTCTACCAATTCCACCATATCCGCACATAGTTAGTGAAAACTGGCGAAAGTAGAACACAAAAATTTCAATAAATCAAGTAAAAACATAAAAAATAGTATAAAAATATTGCAAATTTCATAATTTTGTTGTAACCAGAATAAACTTTAAATAAAAAGAAGAGGAAAATATGACTGAAAATATTAATCCGCGCAAAACTTTTGCGATTATTTCACACCCGGATGCCGGTAAAACGACATTAACGGAAAAATTGCTGTTATTCGGCGGTGCCATTCAGCAAGCCGGTGCCGTTAAAGCTCGAGGTGAAAACCGCAAAGCCCGCTCTGACTGGATGAAGGTTGAACAAGAGCGCGGTATTTCCGTGGCTTCTTCAGTTATGAACTTTGAATATAACGGTATTACCTTTAATTTGTTGGATACACCGGGACACGAAGACTTCTCGGAAGATACCTACCGTGTTTTAACTGCGGTCGATTCTGCCGTTATGGTACTTGATTCCGCCAAAGGTATTGAAACGCAAACCAAAAAATTGTTTGAAGTCTGCCGTTTGCGCAACATCCCTATTCTTACATTCATCAACAAGCTCGACCGCGAAGGTCTGGATCCGTTTGCACTCTTGGATGATATCGAAAACACATTGGCTTTAGAGGTTACGCCGGCCAGTTGGCCGATCGGTAGCGGCAAAGACTTTTTGGGTTGTTACGATTTAATCAATGATCAACTTATTTTAATGAACAAAACCGGCGATAAATCACAAATCAACGATACGATCGAAACCTGTCAGGGACTGGATGATCCGAAACTCGATAAATTATTGTCGGCTCATGCTTTGGCTAAATTGCGTGAAGATGTCGAAATGGTACGTGAACTTTGCCCGACATTTAATCTGCAGGATTATCTTTCCGGCGCTTTAACACCGGTCTTTTTCGGCAGTGCCATCAACAACTTCGGTGTTCGTGAAATATTAAACGGTTTACATAAATTTGCGCCTACCCCTCGTCCGCAGCCGAGTGCCGAACGCATTGTTCAGGCCGATGAACCGAAAGTCACCGGATTTATTTTCAAAATTCAGGCTAATATGGACCCGAAACACCGTGACCGTATTGCCTTTATGCGTATATGTTCCGGTCACTTTAAACGCGGTATGAGTTTATTACAAATCAGAACCGGTAAAGAAGTCAAAATTGCCACACCGGTGATGTTTTTGGCTCAAGAACGTGAATTGACGGAAGATGCTTATGCCGGCGATATTATCGGTATTCCGAACCACGGACAGCTCAGAATCGGCGATACGTTGACCGAGGGTGAAAAAATCCATTATACCGGTATTCCGAGCTTTGCTCCTGAGTTATTAAAATCGGTTCGTGCCAAAGATCCGCTAAAATCCAAACATTTGGCCAATGCCTTGCAACAAATCGCCGAAGAAGGCGGTGCCAGTGTATTTAAGCCGCTTTCAGGTGCCGAATATATTATCGGTGTTGTCGGGGTTTTGCAATTTGAAGTCATTGCCGACCGCCTCAGAACCGAATTTAACATCGATGTTATCTTTGAACCGACACAATACTTTACCGCTCGTTGGATAAGTTGCGAAGATAAAACACAATTAGACAAGTTTTATAATACAAATATGTTTAATTTGGCGGAAGATTATGACGGTGCACGGGTTTTCTTAGCCCGTAACGCATGGCATTTAGGCAAAGTTCATGAAGATTTTCCGGATATTGTGTTACATAAAACGCGCGAACAAACTTTTTAACATATAAACAGCGGATAATCGAAGCAAATTGTTGCATTTTTTCAAAAGAAGCTTATAGTAAGCGTATATTCTTGTGAAAAATTATGAGGAGAAACGTTCATGAAATTTGTTTTAGCTTTAGTCAGATTGCTCGGAATTCTGTTGAGCATCTGTCTTTTCTGCGCATTTTTATACTTTGCCTTTATCAATCAGCAAGGCGAAAATGCCAAGATGTTTTCTTACGGTTCTCTCATACTGTTTGTGTTCTCAACCGTTATAACATCTTTGATTTCCGTCAGTTTTGAAAACTACCAAAACAAAAAACAAAATTCGGCAATTTTTGATAAAATCAATGATAAGCTTCAAGAAATAAACACAACCCCTCAAACCAACACCGAACCGCAAGAAGATCGTGTTACACCGTTTTTGGAAAAATTAACAACCGACGGCTCAAATACGGCCGAAGCCATACATCTCGGTTTTGAGAAAATCACCAAACAATTAGCATCACTGCAAGAAGCCAATTCGGCCAAAAACGTCAATTTCGGTTTTGAAAGCATTAATAACCGCTTAAACGAAATTCAACAAGCTTCGACATCGCAAACCGAACAAATATTCTCATCATTATCCGGCATTACGGCTTTACCTGAACAGATTTCCGCATTAATCGCAAATATCGGCGGTACCGCAACAGGTGGCAATGCACCGGAAATTGAGGTTTTACAACAAACCGTGGCCCAAATCGGCGAAGAAATGGTACAAAACAACTCTCAAACCATTGATACCATCAATAAATTAAAAACCGATATTGCCGACTTACAAGCAAAACAACAAACAGCCGCCGCCAAATTAGATGATATCATTACCAAATTAGACTATTTATTGCCGGTTATTCAAGAAATGGCCGATAACGGTATTTCCGTTTCCCCGGCAACGGCTGCCGCCATTCCGGTTGCCGAACCGGCTGTTGAAGAAACGCCGGTTATCGTTGAACCGGTTGCCGTTGAGCCTGTTGAAAAAGAACCGGTTGTTGAAGAAGAACCGGTTGTCGTTGAGCCTATTGCTGAACCGGCTACGGAAGAAACACCGGTTGTCGTTGAGCCTATTGCTGAACCGGCTACGGAAGAAACACCGGTTATCGTTGAGTCTGTTGCTGAACCGGCTACAGAAGAAACACCGGTTGTCGTTGAGCCTATTGCTGAACCGGCTACAGAAGAAACACCTGTTACCGTTGAACCGGTTGCTGAACCGGTTGTTGAAGAAGCCCCATCTGTTCCGGCACCAACCGAAACCATCGATTTAGCCGAATTTTTGGCAGGTACCGATGAAACGCCGATGTCACTTGATGGCGAAGATAACTCTTGGACTTCCGGCGGCGTGGTTCCGGCAGATCATCCGGAATATGAAGCTTCCGATCCGTTCGGCGTTCCGGCAAAACACAATATCAGCAAACTTTTGCCAGATATTGAAGGCAAAACCGATCCGGATACTTATGCTTCAGAAACGCCTTTCGGCAGTTCCGGACAAGGTTCGACCGAAGGCTTACCGGACTTGCCGGGTCCAACCAATCCGGCTATGTTAGAATCTGATGATCCGTATGGTATTCCTTCCGACGGACCAAAGCCTGAAGCCCCTATTGACCGCGGTGAATTGCAAGCTGATAATCCGTTCGGAATTGCACCGACTAATGCCGATACAGCTTCAACCGATGCCGATACAAATCCGACAGACGTTAATGCGCCTTCCGGCGAAGATCATTCTCCGCTTGATGCCATTTTCAATGAACAATTTGCATCTGACATGGCTGATTTGGACATCTTAAAAGATGATACAGATACAACAAACGCCACTGATAACAATTTTGAAGAAATTGATATCAGTGCAATGTTTAACGATACACAAAAATAAATTAGGATAAGAAAAAAAATGGATAATAACACATATAATCCGAAATCCCTTAAGGCTGCCGAATTTATTTCAAATGCCGAAATTTTAGACACGCTGGAATTTGCGGAAAAAAATAAAAATAACTATGAACTGATTAACCAAATTCTTGAAAAAGCTCATAAAGAAAAAGGCTTAACACACCGTGAAGCTTCGGTTTTGTTGGCGTGCGATGATCCGGAAATCAATGAGCAGATTTTTGCATTAGCCAAACAAATCAAATTAAACTATTACGGTAACCGTATGGTTTTGTTTGCACCGCTCTATTTATCAAATTACTGCGTTAACGGCTGTGTTTATTGCCCGTATCACTTAAAGAACAAGCACATTGCCCGCAAAAAGATGACTCAAGATGAAATTCGCCGCGAAGTTATCGCCTTACAGGATATGGGACACAAGAGATTAGCCATTGAGCTCGGCGAAGATCCGATTAACAACCCGATTGAATATGTGTTGGAAAGTATCAAAACCATTTATGACATTAAGCATAAAAACGGTGCTATTCGCCGTGTAAACGTCAACATTGCCGCCACCACGGTCGACAACTATCGCAAACTCAAAGATGCCGGTATCGGAACCTATATTCTGTTCCAAGAAACCTATAATAAAAAATCGTACGAAACTCTGCACCCGACCGGCCCGAAACACAACTATGATTGGCACACCGAAGCCATGGATCGTGCCATGGAAGGCGGTATTGATGATGTCGGTATCGGTGTTTTGTTCGGACTATCTACTTATCGTTATGAATTTGCAGGTCTTTTGATGCACGCCGAACACTTGGAAGCCGTTCACGGTGTCGGTCCGCATACCATCAGCGTACCGCGTTTACGTCCGGCCGATGATATTGACACCAATGATTTTAAGGACTGCATTAATGATGATATTTTTGCCAAAATCGTTGCCTGCATCCGTATTGCCGTACCGTATACCGGTATGATTATCTCAACCCGCGAAAGCCAAAAAACACGCGAGCGCGTTTTGGAACTCGGTATTTCACAACTGTCCGGCGGTTCTAAAACTTCCGTCGGCGGCTATGCCGAACCGGAAAAAGAAGAAGAAAATTCGGCACAATTTGATGTAATTGATACACGTACACTGGACGAAGTCATCCAATGGTTGTTAAAGCGCGGTTATATCCCGAGTTTCTGCACAGCCTGCTATCGTGCCGGACGTACCGGTGACCGCTTTATGGAGCTTTGCAAAGCCAAACAAATACATAACTGCTGTCACCCGAATGCGTTGCTGACATTGGAAGAATATTTAACCGATTATGCTTCTCCGGAAACAAAGAAAATAGGTCGTGAAGTTATTGCCGCCGAAGTAGCAACCTTAAAGCCGGAAGTTGCGAAAAAGACTTCGGAATGGTTGCAATACATTCGCTCGGGCAAAGGCCGCGATTTCAGATTTTAAGAGCATATATTTCCACAAAAAAAGAACCCGTTCAGCCGTTAAGCCAGACGAGTTCTTTTTTTATGTAGTTGCCGGCAAGGTTTTACCCTCCTCCGACTTTTTCATTTTTACATAGAGTATCGTCGGAATTTTCAACCCGTAATACAATGACAGCAGTAAACCGCACGCCAAAGCATTAAGAGTAAAAGCAACCAACTGTACTTCTTTTACGGTCTCATCATCGTGCTCTCTGACAACATGAAGAAGAAGCGGTGTAAACACCAAAGCCAACACCAACATTACAGTCACACCTAGCTCAATATAAGTCGGCATTTCTGTTGTGGCATTAAGCTGTTCTTCCGTTACACTAAATGCTGCCATCATAGCCTTCTTGGCTTCTAAGTTATCCGTTGTTTGAATTTTTTCGCGTATCGGCACCGGAACTTCATTATTCAGTGCATTATGCGAAAAGCAACAGACAAGCAAAAAAGCTGCAGCAATCAGGCTGAATACCTGCTTTTTCTTTTTATCGAAAGGCAGATACAAAATACCTAAATTGCAAGTCAGAACGATGATAACAACAACTAGTGTCCATGTTGTCATAATCTTAATCGTTTAAGTTTTACATTTTGTAACTGGCACCCAAACCGAATTTAGGTGTCAGAACGTTGTTGAACAATGTTCCACCGGCCTCGGCAAACAGATTCAGTTTACCGGTATTAAAACCGGTCACAATATGCAAGCCTTTCTTTTCAGTCTGGCTCAACAGGGCTGTGCCGACGCTCATTTTCACATTCTTACAAACAGGAATGTTATTATGAACGTACGAGAGAACAAAGTTCTGGTTTTCAGATCCCAGCTTATTACAGGTCAGAGCAACCACATTGTTGCTATGTGACCACTTAGCTGCAGCATAACCGGTAGTTGTCTCGGCAAAATCCATACCTCCGCTTACAGCAACGTTACTGATCTTCTGCTCAATACCGGCGTAATAATTACCGTCATTAAACTTATAAAAATCAGTACCGCCCTGATGTCCGACGAACACATTTGTGCCCCTATAAATCAAAGCCAACTGCATAGCCTTAGAAACAGGAGCAGCTTCACCGAAGAGAATACAATCGTTCATGAACTGAG
>CAMVHF010000059.1 GCA_947167235.1 uncultured Alphaproteobacteria bacterium | reverse complement strand
TCTTTTGCCATACGGTTATAAACCGTTACCATAAAGGAACATCTGTCAATAAAACCGTCCTTATTGCGAACCGGCTCAATATTTTCAACACGGAAAAGTATTGCCCCCGCATCCGAAGTATCTTCCTTTTGATTTTTTCGACTCGGTGCCGCATCCGCACTAACAACCGTTCCCAAGGCCATTACAGCGGCTAAACTTAAGGTAACTGCTTTTTTTACTAATGTCATTTTTCCACTCCGAAATTTAAAATTTTTTTTCATCATAATAAATTAGTGTTTAATTTTTCTTAATTTTTCAAAAAAACTTCTACTCCGCCAATTTTCGCTGCAAGCGCATCATATCAGCCCATGCTTTTGACTTTTGCGCCGGACTGCGCAACAAAAATGCCGGATGAAAACTCGCTAATGCCGGTATATTCATACCGGAAGCCGTTATATAATCGATAAAATGCCCGCGCATATTGGAAATACTGTCGGCATTTCCCAATACGGCATTAGCGGCACTACCGCCCAATAAAAGCAATATTCTAGGTTTAATCAGTTCTATTTGGCGTTGCAAAAACGGCAAACAGACTGCGACTTCGCCTTCGGTCGGTGTACGGTTTCCGGGCGGACGCCATGGTAAAATATTGGTTATAAAGCAATCTTCCCGCCTGATAGCTACGGCTTGCAGCATTTTATCCAAGAGATGACCGCTACGTCCGACAAACGGTTCCCCTATTCTGTCTTCATCGGCGCCCGGAGCCTCACCGATAATCATAACTTCGGCTTGCGGATTACCATGTCCGAACACAGTTGAATTGGCCGAAAATTTAAGCGAACATCCTTCAAAACTTTCAACCATTGCCTTTAAATCTTCCAGAGTTTGAGCTTTATCGCAAATTTCACGGGCACTGTTACAGGCCGCCGTATTTTCTTGTGCCAACAATGTTGTCGCCGGTCGTTCCGAATTTTGATTATTCACCGTGTTCACAGGTACAGCCTGTTTATTCTGATCGGTTAAAACATTCATCGGTTCGTCGCCGCATATTTCATCGACGCCGGATAATATATACCATGATAAAATATTTTCCCGATTTTCCATTTCAGCCTCGTTTTGAATAACTATATTATTAAATACTTTTTTTTGCAATATCGCTGTGCGTATTTACACATTTATAATTTTTATTTTGTAATATTGGTATATACTGTGTTCTGGTTAATTGGGATTTTAAAAGTTATGAAAGATATCATATTAAAAGCTTTAAGTATTATCGTTGTCGCAGCAGCCGTTGTATATGCCTGTATGCAAAACCTCTATCCGTCTTTACAAAAAGACAATTCGTTTTCTTTGCGGCCACAATTCGATAATGCCGGTTACTGGAACACACCTTCGTTTACAATTAAAGAAAACGCCGATAACACTTATTCCGTTTATGGCAAAAACTCTGTTTACGGTGCATATTTGGCCGGACGGGTTGCCCACCTGCGTCAAGATTTTGACAACGCCGCCGAATATTATAAAATCGTTGCCGAAAAGGATAAAGATAATACGGCCGTTAACCGTTCTGCATACGTTATTTTAGCATCTCTCGGAAAAATTGATGAAGCGTATGATTATGCTTTAAAAGAAATCAATGACGGTAAAAGTGACACTCTGGCACCGTTGGTTGTAGCCATTAAACAATTTGCCGACGGAGATTATGAAAAATCACGCAAAACCGTTAATACTTTACAAGATAAGATTCATCAGATTCTGATTAATCCGTTGTTTACGGCATGGACCTATGCCGGCGAAAAAAATGAAACCAAAGCTATGGAAGAATTGGATAAAATCCATCTGGAGCCATCCATTGCCGGATTAAAACTGATGCACCAAGCCATGATTTACGACTTTTTGGGTAATACGGCTAAGGCTGAAGAAAAATACGCTACACTTGTCAGAAATTATCCGCAGGATGTCACCTATCGCTATTTAGAAATCATCACGGATTTCTATGTTCGAAGCGGTAATAAAGAAATGGCACACCGTATTTCCAATAAGTACAACGATAACAGTACTTTGGTGCTTTTATTAAAAAACATCGACAGCAAAATCGACTCATCTGATCCGAATAAACCGGCCGTTATAGATACGCCGCAGAAAGGTTTGGCCGAAGCATTATTCAATGTCGGCACCATGTTCCGTCTTTCAAACGGCGGCACGGAATTTGCACAAATATACATTGCCGCTTCTTCATACTTAAATCCGCAATATGACATTTCTAAAATTGCATTGGCCAATGTTTTGGAAGAGCTCGGTTTAATAAAAGAAGCCAATAAATATTATGAACAAATTCCTGAAGAATCCGGCTCTTATTTTATCGCCCAAATTAAACGGATTGAAAATCTTAATAATTTGCAAGAATATGATAAAGCCGAACAAAGTTTGCGCCACTTGCTCACCATATACCCTAATAACACCCAGCTGTTAAACGACTTGGGCGATATTATGGCTAACCAAAATAAGCACGACGAAGCTATTAAAATCTACCTGAAAGCAATCGAAAACATCAAAGATGTAAAAAGTGATTCGTGGCCGATTTTCTATGCACTTGCCGTATCGTATCATCGCAGCGACCAAAAAGATTTAGCCGAAAGATACATGCTTAAAGCTCTTGAGTTAAGTAATCGTAATGCCAACGTCTTAAATTATTTGGGCTATATGTGGCTTGATGCAGGTCGCAATGTCGATCAGGCTATACAAATGATTGTGGAAGCTTATAAGCAATATCCTTATGAAGGTCATATTATCGACAGCTTAGGTTGGGCTTATTATCGTATCGGTAATTATGAAAAGGCCATCGAATATTTGGAACAAGCCGCCGATATGAATTCGGGTAATGCCGTTATTAATGATCATTTAGGTGATGCTTATTGGTTTATCGGACGTAAAAATGAAGCCGTTTTCCAATGGAAACATGCGCTGGTTTTGAAAGAAGATGCCGATTCTCTGGATAAAAAAGCCGTTGAAGCTAAAATCGACGAAGGTATTTTACAAAATGATATCTTGAAAGTGACCGATACGGCGCTTTTGGAACAACTGAACAGCTTATCTGCCGAAACAAACAAATAAACGATTCATTTAAAAGCATACAGCCTCACCAAACAAATCGGGTGAGGCTGCAGCTTTTTTTAAATGATTAGTATTTGTAACGACGCGGTGTTGTCCAGCGGATAAATATTGCTTTACCCTTACCGCGCATTTGTAATTTTTCGGTAGCCGCATCGGCTGCCTCGGTCAAATCAACCGTCGGAGATACTGTCCATTCGCCGTTCAAGCGCTCATATTTGAACTCGGCATCAACCTTGGCCATTCCATTTTCATCAACATACACCTTTCGGACTTCATAAACTTTAACTTCCGGTGTCAAAAAAATCTTGGAATAGCGGGCTTTGACAATAAGCATCCCCTCATTGACGCGAAACATAGCTTGACATCCGTTAACAATTTCCTCACGCTTAAAAACATGCAGAGCTTTACATTTTTCTCCGCTCGCTGAGGCAATAACTGTCGCAGATTCACCAAACTTACTTTCTTCACAAAGAGCAATATGGCCTTTGCGCGTCTTAGTTGCTAGAAACGTAATCATATATATGTAAATTAAAATTAATTATTCATTGGTATTTTTATAATATAAACCGTGTTAAATGTTTTGTCAATATTTTTAGTCAAAAAAAGTTAAATTTAAAATGCAAAATCCGTCTGCTTTATGCAGACGGATCTCGCTTTAGTTTATCTCATCTTAGAGAATACAGTCTCGGTGTCGGTCATCTCGATCTTTTCGATGAGAAGAGCGGCAGCGTGACGTAAGCCGTAAGGAAGAGTATCCTGCCACTTGCCGTTCAAGTAGTGGTTAACCAGCTCGACTTCAGCTTGTGGTCCTTGCTTGTCCGTAAAGGTTCTGATAACCGAGTAGACGAAGACCTCTTCAC
This sequence comes from uncultured Alphaproteobacteria bacterium, assembly GCA_947167235.1. Taxonomy (GTDB): domain Bacteria; phylum Pseudomonadota; class Alphaproteobacteria; order RF32; family CAG-239; genus RUG410. Next base: position 5,574 of record CAMVHF010000059.1, on the reverse strand, counting down.
CTTCATCTGTCTGGTGACCTTGCAGAACCTTGTAGCGCCCGAAGATTGGTACGATGGCCTGTCTGCCGGCTTTTCCTTTTTCTTTTTCGTAGATAAAGATTGAAGCCGCCTCGCCACCGCCGGGAGTACAGACGATTGTCGATTCGTTGGCACCGCAACACTCGCAGAGGGCGAAGAATCCTTTCTTTGTGCGTGTCACCTTCAGAGTGATGGGCAATTTGGCCACAACGCGCTTACTGAGACCGCGCAACTTAGAAAGCAGAACATCCACCATGTAAGGCAAGCCCTCGGGAACCTGAGCGGTCCAAGCACCATTCTGACACTCACACACTGTTTCGACCTTGATCAAGTGTACACCATGGTTGTTGGTAAACGGATAAGCGACTCGATAAATTGTCACTTTTTCACCTTCTTTACCGCTTTTGCCAATCAACACATATTGGCCTTTTTTAACCGGAACAAGTGCCTGTTTGGGAGCAACCAGAGGTTTGTTCAAGTGCATGGCATTTGCCGGTGAACCGTCCGCCTTACAAATGATTACCGCCTCATGTTCGTCTTGCATTTCCCACAGTGCATAGACATTTTTTTCTGTCTTGTGGGCATTGAGATACTGTGTCATAAGCTAAAAAGTTTATTCTTGATTGCCTAAGCGCTCAAGAGGGTTAATAATAGTCAAAATAGAATTATGTTGCTAGAAGTATATCATAGACAATTTTTTTGTCAAGTTACAAAAAACACAGGATATAAAAAAATCCGCCGAATTGCTTCGACGGATTTCTTTTAAAAGTCTATATTACTAGCCGACATTGCCGAACGGATTTACGTCTTCTTCTTTCGGTTGTTTGTGCAAATCAAAGAAATTCAGCACCGGAACCGAAACAAATATGGAAGAATATGTACCGATAACAACACCTGCCGTAATAACAAACGCAAAACTGCGCAAAGCTTCACCGCCAAATACCAATAAGGCAACCGAGGCCAGCAAAGTTGTGATACTTGTTAAAATCGTACGCGAGAAAATATCGTTAATACTCTTATTGAGCATATCGTATTGCGGCATTTTCTTGTACTTTTGCAAATTTTCTCTGATACGGTCATATGTAACCACAGTATCATTAACCGAATAACCGGCCAAAGTCAGAATAGCGGCGATTGTCGTTAAGCTGAAATCAAAATGCATAATAGACAACAAGCCGACCGTAATCAATATATCATGGAACAAGCCGATAAGTGCGCCCAGAGCAAAACGCCATTCAAAACGAAACCAGATATACAAGCTGATGGCTATGCAGGCAAACACCGAAGCCAAAACGCCGGATGTTTTTAATTCATCACCGACCTGAGGGCCGACGGATTCTATACGTTCAAACGTAAATCTATCGCCTAAAATTTCCTTAATTTGATTAACGGCAATACGTTGACTTTCTTCATCAGCATTATTTGCTTGTGCGCGAATCATTAATTGCTCGTTATTCTGGCCGATAGATTGCAGATTCAATTCATCAAGTTTTAATACCGATAAATCTTTACGAACCTGATCAACATTGACCGGACCGTTTTTACTCTGAACCTCAATTAATACACCGCCGGAGAAATCAATACCCCAGTTGAAGCCTTTGACAACCATACTGGCAATAGAAGCGGCGATCAGCACTGCCGATATAACATATGCTATACGGCGGTATTTTAAGAAATCGATTGTGGTATCTTTAATAATCCAACTAAACATTTTCATTTTATTATTCCTTTTTATTGTAACGGTAATTTAGTCGGCTTAAATTTTGCCATCCATGCTTCAACCATCAAGCGGCTGACCGTAACCGATGTAAACATGGAAGTCAAAATACCAACTGTTAAGGTAACGGCAAAGCCGCGAACCGGACCGCTGCCGAAATAGAACAAAATCGCACCGGCAACCAAAGTCGTTAAGTTTGAATCGACAATGGTACGATATGCTTCGGTAAAGCCGACTGATATTGCATCGCGAATCGAACGACCGCGATTTACTTCTTCCCTGATGCGCTCGAAAATCAAAATATTGGCATCTACCGCCATACCGATTGTCAAGATAATACCTGCAATACCCGGTAAGGTTAAGGTCGTTCCCATAAAGCTCATGGCACCGACCATAATAGCCAAGTTCAGGAACAAGGTAATATCAACCATTAAACCGAACAAACCGTATGCCAAAATCATAAACAATATAACAGCAGCAAAACCGACTATCGAAGCGACAACGCCGTCATGAATGGAATCGGCACCCAAGCCGGCACCAACCGTACGTTCTTCCATAACTTCCAAAGGAGCCGGCAAAGCACCTGAACGCAGCAATAAAGCCAAATCATTAGCCGATTTTGTGGTAAAGTTACCGGTAATAACGCCGCTGCCGCCGGTAATAGCGGTTTGAATATTCGGCGCGGAAATAACTTCGTTATCCAAAACGATAGCTAAACGTTCACCAATATGGTTGCTGGTGACTTCGGCAAATTTACGGCCGCCGATTGTATTAAAGCGGAAGCTGACAACCGGCTGACCTTCTTGGAAAGAAACACGAGCATCGGTCAAGTTTTCACCGCCGACAACCGGCTTACGGATAACCACATACTGTTCACCTTCCGAACCGTTCATAATACGCGAAGTTTTACTGATTTTACCTCTTTTTGCTTGTACCACAGACGTTGTTTCATCAACCAAATGGAAAGCCATTTTAGCGGTTTTACCGAGCAAAATTTTAACACTTTCCGGATTTTGAACACCAGGTAATTGAACCAAAATACGGTCTGAACCCTGACCTTGAATAATCGGTTCTTTGGTACCCAGTTCATCAATACGGCGACGAACGATGCTGATAGATTGATCAATCACGCGCAATTTCAATTGGGCAATTGCTTGTTCGTTATAAGTTAAAGTTACAACACCTTCGCCGTTTTCATCTTCACTGACAACCACGCCGTCATCAAGTTTACGAAAAGCTTCTTTAGCTTTATCGCGCGCAACATAGTCGGCAATAACAACGGTAACGCCGTCTTTAGACGAGTTCAAATCTTTATAACGAACCTTACGTTCACGCAGCGATTGACGAACCGAATCTTCTAAAGTTGACATTTTATCTTTCAAAACATCATCCATTTTGACTTGCAACAACAAACTTGAGCCGCCTTGTAAGTCTAAGCCCAAATTAACCGGTTGCCACCATTTCGGCAAACTTGTTTTATCCGGCACAATATTCGGAATGGCATAGAAAATACCGACCAAACAAATACCGATAATTATCAAAATTCGTTGTAGTGATAATTTATACATTATTCTTTCCTTTATTATTTCTTGTCATTTTTATTTTTTGCGGCTTTGGCGTTTTTGCTTTCTTTTTTATCCGGCGAAACAACACCGCTGACCGACATACGATCAACAACGATCTCTACTTTAGGTGCGATTTCCAATGAAATTTCCGTTTCATCAACCTTGGAAACCGTACCGTAGATACCGCCGTTGGTTAAAACTCTGTCGCCTTTTTTCAGGGCGCCGACCATATCTGCGTGTTCTTTAATTTTTTTCTGCTGCGGTCTGATTAAAAAGAAATAAAAAATCAATAAAATCAGAGCGAGCTGAACCAGCATGCTGCCAAGCGAACTGGCATTCGGAGTTGCTGCGGCAGTTGCGGCATAAGCATCGTTTATAAACATATTTTTCTCCTTTTCACACAATATGTAGGTATTTGTATATCATAATTGCAAGAGAAAAAACTAAAATTTCAAGTTATTAACGGATTTTTTTTATAAAAATACGGCGCAATTCATTGTTTGCACCGCATTTTTGTTTTACAGATATTATTACTCTAGGCTTTTACGGCTTTATCGTTGGCAAATAAAGTTTGTTTTTTAATCGTAATGCCATCTTCGGCATATTCTTTTTGCACCCCTTCTTTGACACCGTTTTTATATACTGTTTCCGTTACCAAAACCGTTTTCGTACCTCTGACTGCATAATCTTTAACCGTTCCGTTGCGGACACCATCGGTAAAAGGATCTTCCCTTAACAGTCTGGATGCATGGTCATACCATTTAACGATACCGTTAATTTTATCATTTTCAAACGGTGTTTCTATACCGCCGGTATCGGAATATTCGATTTGCAGCCCTTCACGTTTTCCGTTTTTATAAATCGTTATGCGAACCAATCTTTTTTTGTCGCGGCTAAACTCAATTTCTTCACCGTGGCGCTTACCGTCGATGTAGGCACTGTCAATAAAACCGCCCGGCACTTCGGTACGGATAATTTCTTTTTGCAGCTGTCTATTTTCCATGATTTATCCTCCTGAAAATTGTTTTTACGGCAAATATGCCCGCGGATTAACCGCTTTTTTGCCGGTGCGCACCTCAAAATGCAGTTGCGGCGACGTCACACTGCCGGTACTGCCGACCGTGGCGATTTTTTCGCCGCGTTTGACTTTTTGACCTTTTTTAACAAACATTCTGTCGTTATGGGCATAGGCTGTAATCCAGCCGTCGGCGTGCTTAATTAAGATCAGATTACCGAATCCTTTTAGCTCGTTACCGGCATAGGCCACCGTGCCGGCATCTCCGGCCAAGACGGCGGTTCCCAGAGCGGCCTTGATATTGATACCGTCATTTTTGCGACCGCTGCCTAAATTACCGTAACCGGAAATAACCGTTCCCTTAACCGGCCACAAAAACTTGCTCGAGCGATTTTTAACCGGCGCATTCGTCGGTACATAAGCATTAGAGATATGATTTTGTTTGGTTGAAGCGATTGTTTGCGCTGTTTTGCTTGTCGCATTTTTAGTGGCAGATGATGAATATGCCGTTGTCGCCGGTGTTGATGAAACCGAAGCAGGCAATAAAAGTTTTTGCCCGACAGACAAAGAATACGGTGTTTGCAAATTGTTGACCTTGCTCAGCGTTGTAATATCAACATTATAAGTTCGTGCGATACCATACAAACTCTCACCGCTTTTAACAACGTGGTATTGCTTGGTCGGCAAGCGCAATTTCTGCCCCACATACAATGTATAAGGTGCCGATAATCTGTTAGCGTTAATCAAGTCTTTAATCGGTACATTGTAGCTGCGAGATATACTGTACAGCGTATCTCCTTTATGTACGGTAATGGTACTTGAGCCCCATCTGCCCCACCAGTTAAGGTTAGCGCAACCGCTCAAGCACAGCACCATCAGCAATATACTCAAAAACTTTTTCACGCACTTCTCCATTTTGGCACAGTGTAGCGCCAAAAGATTTATTTTTGATTAATTCCGTTATTTTGCGCTTTACATTTCGGTGCAGCGATTATATAGTGGGTTTGTGGGCAGGATACTGCCCATAGGGCCTAGAAAACCCGTGAAAATAGACATAGTCGTCTGGCATAAACGACTTAAAGCATTATCTATGCCGATATCTGTCACGGACGGATGTCGGCGAATAAGGCTTAGCCAAATCAGTCGAGCCGTTATGTCTATACGGTTTTCTAGCATCCGCCCGCTTTCTTTTGATTGCGGGATTTTTTTAACCTGCAACAAAGGAGAAAAAGCGATGTCTTGTAACCGTAGAAATTTAG
>CAMVHF010000058.1 GCA_947167235.1 uncultured Alphaproteobacteria bacterium | reverse complement strand
CTAAAACCAAAAAAACTCCCTTTCGGGAGTTTCTATTGGAGCGGATGAGGGGAATTTTCTTGCGCTATATATAGCGCTTCGGTCACTCGGTTGCAAAATTCGCCGCGGTTGCCGCCCCGGCTCATTAAGCAACCTTCGCCCGTCGTCAGAAAACAACATTTAGAGGTTGTTTTCTTTCCTCCGGCCCCCGTTCGGGTGTTCGCTTCCCGCTCACCGCTAAAACCAAAAAAACTCCCTTTCGGGAGTTTCTATTGGAGCGGATGAGGGGAATCGAACCCCCGTTATAAGCTTGGGAAGCTTCTATTCTACCATTGAATTACATCCGCAAGACATTTCTTTTGTAATCCATAAAATCGGTTTTGACAAGCAGAAAATATTTTTTATCGCATTTCCCATAACCGATGCTTTTTATTAGGTGCAAAAGGTTTAATCAAACCGTCTTGATAAATACCGAATCCGTTACCGGTATCGAGCTTTTCTCCCTTAAACCGAACCTCGCCGGATAAGTCAAATTCAAAATCATTGACTGTACAATATTTTTCGGCGCAGCTTATTTGCGGAATTGCCAGCTTTTTAATATTTTCAAATGTTCGTATTTTATGTTTTTGCAACTTATATTTTTCTTGCCAGATTTGTGTCAGAAAATTGTTATTTTTAAATTGCAACATTTCGTAATGCCCGCCGTTTTTGAAGGCAATACTTTCGGCTTGCGGTGCAACGATAATATCCGGTTGCGGTGTCGGGAGAAACATCGGTAAAATACCAGCGGTAATCAAAATTATCCCTAAGCGGCGCCAAGGTCTTTGCCAAACACATAGCCAGAATCCGCCGCAAACAATTAAAATAAATCCGTAGAAAGGTAAAGCATCACAATTCCAAACACTGTGCGGTAAATGTGCTACCCAATCGGTGATTTTATTTAAGATTTCCAGACCGAACCCGAGAATTTTCAGCGGATAAAAAGTTGCTCCGAACGGAATCGTCACCAAACAAAGCAAAATTGCCGGCATTAACCATAAACCGATGAGCGGACCTGCCAATAAATTACCTAAGCTCGTGTAAACCGCAATGCGGTGAAAGTGATATAGTGAAATCGGTGCGGTGGCCATACTGGCAATAAAATCACAAATGACAATGCCGAGTAAATAGCAGAATATTTTTTTGATAATATTGCCACTGTGCAATAAGGTTGCCAATTTTTCGGCATAGACTTCATAAAAAGCCACCAGAGCGTAAACAGCGGCAAACGACATTTGAAAACTTACTGAAATCAACGCTTGCGGTGAGATAACCAACAAAACCAGTGCGGCAAAGCTGACCATACGCATAGAAATGGCTTCGCGGTCAAAAATTATGCCGATGAAAACGACCGTGGTCATAATAAAAGCACGTTCAGCAGGTGTAGCCATACCGGATATAACTAAATACAGTACACTTGATAATATGGCGAAAATGGCAGCGATTTTTTTGATGTTAAAACGTAAAGCAACAGCAGGAAACAGTGCCAATAAAAAGCGAATCACAAAAAATGCCAGTCCGGCAATTGTTCCTAGGTGCAAACCGGAAACCGAAAGAAAGTGCGCCAGACCGGAATTGCGATAATTATCGGCTATATTTTGCTCAATACGCGATTTTTCACCGATTAGAATTGCATCGGCAATACCGGCTTCGCTTGCAGCTAAAACCGAATCCGTATAATCGGCGAAATTTTGGCGAAAACGGTTAACCGCCGACATAAAGGGTACATCTGTTGTCGGACATTTAATTTTGAAAATTTCGCTGTTGGTATAACCGGTCGCACTTATCCCCTCGTAAAAGTATTTACGCTCTAAACGAAAGCCGTTTAAAATCGGTAGAGGGCGCGGCGGAAATAATGTGCCGACCATCTCAACACAATCATTGATTTCTAAATCTTGAGGTATGGTCTCCGTCAGTCTGAAATTACCTTTGAGCGGTTTATCAAAATCTTCGACATCGGTTAATAGCAGGCGTTGTTTTCCGGTTGCCGATTGAGTGATATCAATTATTTTACCCTTAAGATAAGATGTTTGTCTATTATCGATATTTTCAACACGCTTTGATTGATAGAGCGTGCGCATCTGGATATTGATAAAACCGGACATGACGATTAAGCCGGCAATAAAAAACAGATGCATATTTTTAAAGCGGCATAAATAGAACAGCAAAAGCCACAGTTCAAAAACACCTAAAGTCAGCCAAACGGACGGTTCGGTCGGTAAGGCAAAATAAACGGCAATACCAAAGGCAAACAAAAACGGCACAATCATCAGCCAGCGCGATTGCTCGGCGGCAAAATTTTCGGATAAGACGGAAATTATGTTATGCCATATTTTCTTCATGTTTGCGTTTAATAAATTTTATGATTGTATCGGCAGCATTTTCGCTCGGTGTTTGTTCATCCATACCTAAGAGCTTGCGAACTTTGTCAAAGCCTTCCATTTGGCGATGATAAATCGGTTTGCTGGCGATAAATTGCTCAACGTATGACATTATATTTTTCGGGTTACAAGCCTGTTGTAAAAGTTCCGGTACGATCTCGCGACCAAGCAGAATATTGGTTAAGTTGACATATTGAATATGGATAAAATGGCGGGCAATCCATTCGGTCAGTTTAGGTACTTTATAGGCAATAATATGCGGTACATTGACAATAGCCAGTTCCAAGGCCACGGTGCCTGAAGCGGCAATTGCCACATCGGCATCTTGAAACGCATTGCGGCGATTTTCTTCACCTTCGACAATTGTAATCGGTAAACCGGCATATTTAACCATTTTATGCACTTGCTCGGAAACCGTGCTGACCGTAGGAATGGCAAATGAAAAGTCCGGATATTTTTTGTGCATCATTTTAACGACTTCCAAAAAATCCGGAAGCAGACGCTCGACTTCATTATGGCGAGACCCAGGTAACACCAGCATTAACCGATTTTTAGCCGGAATTTTGTTGGCTTTCTTGAATTGTCCGCGAAAATTGCCGTTAACCAGCGTACTCTCAATAACCGGATGTCCGACAAAAACCGTTTCCAAATTGTAAGGCGTAAAGTATTTCGGCTCATTCGGGAACAAAGTCAGCAATAAATCTATATATTTATACATGGTGCGGGCGCGTTTTTTCTTCCAAGCCCAAACTTGCGGCGCTACATAATGCACTTGCGGAATATTGAGGTTTAATTTGCGGATTCTTTTATGAATACGCGCCGAAAAACTCCAGCTGTCTATGGTGATAATAACATCAGGCTGAACGCGAACAATATCGGCAACCGTTTCGGACATACGCTTTAATATTCGCGGAATACTCGGAATAACCTCAGCTAAGCCCATAACAGCCAATTCGCTGATGTTAAACAGCGAGTTTAAGCCTTGCGCCTGCATACTTTCACTTCCCAAACCGAAAAATTCGGCTTTTTTATCTTTAGCGCGAATCGCTCTCATCAAACGACCGCCCAAAGCGTCACCGGACGGTTCGCCGGCAATTAAATAATATTTCATTTTGAATCCTCCGTCGGGGTAATTCCCGTAATGAATATACCGTATTTATCGGCCAGCTTAATGACTTCCGGCTCGTTGACGATCAAGGCATTGCCGGCGTGGACGGCAATACCGCGCATTCCTGCTTTATGCAGATTTTCAATGGTTTTGGAGCCGATTGTCGGTAAATCAATGCGCATATCCTGCTGCGGTTTGCGTAATTTTACCAAAATGCCGCCGACGCCTTTACGTTGGTAAGTGCCGCAACGCTCGATTAATTTATCGGTACCCTCAATGCCTTCAACGCCTAAGACCAAGCCTTGCTGAACGATAACCGACTGTCCGACATCCAAGCGTCCGAGCGTTAAAGCAACCTCAGTACCGCGTTCTATATCGGCCAAAGCTTGTTTATCCGGTTTGGTTTTGGTAAGTATCCCGTTTTTAACCAATAATTCAGGCAAAACTTCGTGAATACCGACCACACGCATATTTTCCGATTCGATTTCTTTGATTAAAGCGCGCAAAATACCGTCGTCACCGAGCGATTTAAAACCGATTTTGGCGAAAAATGCCGTGGTACGCAAATCCGGAACCAAGTCGGCAAAAGACGGGCGATGAATGGTGCCGATCATCACAATTTCTGCAACTTTTTCATCGGCCATGGTCTTAAAACCGGTGCCGGCTTGCCCGATACGAATCCATTTATGCGGAATATCCGGTGAAAATAGAGCTTTATCGGCATTGTTTTCGATTGCCAACACAAAGTAGTCGCGATTAGTTTGAATGCAATGATTTATCAGAATTTGCGGTAAAATTCCGCCGCCGGCGATAATGCCGAGTTTTCTTTTGGTTACCATAATTAACAGCCGTTTATATGTTTAAGTTGGCTTGATATTATCAAATATGCCGATAAATACAAGTTTTTTTTAAAATAAGCGAAAAAAGTTGATTTTTTTTAAATTTATATGTTGACAAAAATAATTATGTATGTTATAAAAATAGACAGAATTAAAACAATTTATAAACACATTAATCTTAAGAATTATGAGAACAAACGTTAACAACAACGGTAGCAACACAGTAGTAATGGTAAATGTCGCAGGCATGATGGTCACTCCAGACAAAGTCGAGGCTCGTTTAGCTGCTCTCGCCCGCGGCCGCCAGATTCACCAAGAGATGATCGATGCACAGGCAGAAGCCCGCACCGAGGAGACTAGAGAACTCTTAGAGAAAGGCTACTCACAGGTCGAGATTAACAATCTCTTCCGTCAGCGCCACATTGAGGACCTCGAAGCTCGCGGATTCGGAAAGTCCAAGAGAGTCGTTCGCATCTCGGTTCCAGCGTAAGCTACCATAGAGTTTTAACTCGGAAGAGGTTTTCAGCCACAAGCTGTTAACCTCTTTTTTTTATCTTTTTTGCAAAAAAATATACAATGGTAAAAAATATATTGACAAAATAAAGAAAAAGCGTTATAAAAGTGCTAACGCTCAATTATGAAGATAATTATTTAAAACTCTTACAAATATGAAAGACTTCAAGCAAGTTGTGGTTTTGGTGAAGGTTCCGAGCCACTTGGAGTACAACAAACGTCCTCATATACTGGCTTATGATGATGCAAATATTTTGCACATCACCCCGTGTAAGAAGACGGATAACGGCTCCCTTTATGATTTGCGAACCGGTAAGAAGGTGATGAAAGATGAGAATACCCTTGAATGGGGAGTTTTGACCGGAACTGTTTTCCAGTATCCCGACGGAAAGAAATTCTTGGTATCTCGTCGCTACGTTGATCGTCAACTTCTGGTTCTTGAAACAGATGAGGTCAGACCAACTATGATTCTTCGCAAAGTTAAGTAGTATGGTCTCGAATGTATACAAAAAAGGCTTTTTCCCTGTTATGACGCGGAAATGAGCCTTTTTTGTTTTTAAATACCGGTATCTTTTTGTTTTAGCGTATAAAATTTAGTATTATATCTGCCGCTTAAAAGTTATATGATGTCTACAACTATATCGAAAGTTATATGCCCTAAGTCGTATTGTATAAAAATAAAATTCATGCTATTAATGAAATTGTAATAAATTAAATTGTATGCTAAGTTAGCTTTGTTTAATAAACAAGCGAACTAAATTAAAAAAGGAGAAAAACAATGAGAGTTAATGAATCTGGTCGTTCAATGATTGAAATGCTCGGCGTGTTGGCTATTATCGGTGTGTTATCCGTTGGTGGTATTGCCGGCTATTCTAAAGCTATGACCAAATATAAAACAAATAAAGTTGTTGACCAAATGACAATGATTGTTACCAACATTCGTACATTATATGCTCAACAAACATCTTACAACGGTTTGAACAACCAATCGGCTATTAATATGGGTGTTATTCCTGATGAAATGGGTACAGATGCTTCTTCTGCAAACGCTCCGTTGGTAAATGCATTTGCCGGTCAAGTATACATCAGCCATGCTAAATTGTCTTCAAATAGCACAACCGATCCGCATTCTGATAAAGCTTTCGTTTTGACATATACCGGTTTACCGCGTGAAGCTTGCGTTACCTTGGCTACAGGTGACTGGGGTTCAGGTTCTTCTGCCGGTTTGGTCGGTATCGGTGCGTATGGTGCAGCGACAACCGCCGCTCAAAAAGAAGATACCAGATTGGTTTTGGCTGATACTGCTACTTGTGCCGGTGCTGCAGCATCTGGTAGTGCAGTTGCTTGTCCGGGCGGTTCAAATACACCGGTTCCGATGCAGGTTAGTAAAGCCGCTGCCGCTTGTAGCTGCGGTACATCTTCTTCTTGTACAATTACTTGGAAGTACTACTGATATCTTGAGTTGATATCATAACTTAAAAAGTCTCCGAAGCGATTCGGGGACTTTTTTTGATGCAGCCGGGATTCTCGCCATCGCTTCGCTTGGCAAGAATGACATTGAATAGGCCGAGATTCTCGGACTAACGTCCAAGAATGACATAAAGTACAAATGCGCTCAAAAACGGCTTTACTTTATTTTCTGTCATGCCCGACTTGTTCGGGCATCTCAATCGATTTTGCACCGGTGCCGGTTGCAGGAGATTCCCCGTCAAGCGGGGAATGACTTTTATTCTTTATTATTGCTGGAAAATATTTGGAACTGACAAATAAAAAAAATAAAGCCGCCGATGCGAATCGGCGGTTTGTGTGATCAAAAAAGTTAATGTTGCTTATAAATATTTTTTGGTTGCAGCAACAATATTTTCGGCCGTGATACCGAAGTGAGCATAGACTTCATCGCCTTTACCCGATGCGCCGAAGCTGTTCATACCGATAATCGTGCCGTCTAAGCCGACATAACGTTCCCAACCGTAGGTGGCTGCAGCTTCAATGGCAATGCGCGGTGCGGTTCCCAATACGGCTTGTTTGTATTCAGGTGCCTGAGCATCAAACAGCTCGGTACAAGGCATGGAAACAACATTAACGCCGATACCTTCATTTGCCAGTTGCTTTTGTGCGGCAACAGCTAACGATACTTCGGTACCGGTTGCAATCAATGTGGCTTTAACCGGCAGTGTGGTGGCTGAAATAATGTAGCCGCCTTTAGCTGTCAGATTTTCGGTAGAGTCTTGACGTAAAGTCGGAACGCTCTGACGTGATAAGGCCAAAATACTCGGCGTATGCTCACTTTCGATGGCTAATTGCCATGCTTCGGCCGTTTCAACCACGTCGCACGGACGGAAAGTGTTAATATTCGGCATAGCGCGGTATGACGCCAAGTGTTCAATCGGTTGATGTGTCGGACCGTCTTCACCGACACCGATCGAATCGTGCGTCAAAACATAAATAACGCGTGTACCCATTAAGGCCGATAAGCGCATCGCCGGACGAACATAATCCGAAAAGACGAAGAATGTGCCGCCGTAAGGAATAACACCGCCATGCAAAGCCATACCGTTCATAATGGCGCCCATGGCGTGTTCACGAATGCCGTACATCACATTATTGCCGTTATAGTCGGCGGCGGTAATAGTCTTCATGCCGTTGACAAAGGTTAAGTTAGATGCCGCCAAGTCAGCCGAACCGCCGATAATTTCAGGAATATACGGAACAATATTTTCTAAGCACATTTGCGAAGCTTTACGAGTCGCAACTTTAGTTTGTTCTTTAATGGTCTTCTCTTTGAGTTCATTCAGTGCTTTATCCCAATTTTTAGGCAACTCATTGTTAATATATGCCTTAAATTCGGCATTGCTTTCTGATTTTTCCAGCCATTCCTGATACAGAGCCGCGGATTTTTGACCGGCAGCGCGCCATGTTGCCATAACTTCATCCGGAATTTCAAACGGTTCATATTCCCAGCCGAGTTGTTTTTTCATTAAGGCTAGTTCTTCGGCACCGAGCGGCGAACCGTGAACTTTAGAAGTGCCTTGCTTATTCGGGGCACCGAATCCGATGATGGTTTTGCAGGCAATAAGTGTCGGTTTATCTGATTTTTGCGCTTGCTCAACAGCTTGTGTGATTTCATCGTAATTATGACCGTTGATTTTGATAACGTTCCAGCCGACAGCTTTGAAACGTGCTTCCTGATCGGTGGCATTGGCTTTATCAACCGTGCCGTCAATGGTGATATTATTGTTATCCCAGAAGACAATCAACTTGTTTAATTTCCATAAACCGGCAAGTGATATGGCTTCTTCGGAAATACCTTCCATTAAGCAACCGTCACCGCAAATGGCATAAGTGAAGTGATTGCACAAATCATCGCCGAATTTGGCGTTGATAACGCGTTCGGATAACGCCATACCGACAGCCGAAGATATACCTTGTCCGAGCGGACCGGTTGTCATGTCAATACCGGATAAATGGCCGTATTCCGGATGTCCGGCGGTTTTTGCACCGAGCTGACGGAAGTTTTTAATATCATCTAACGTGATATCCGGATAGCCTAACAGATAAAATAACGAATATAACAGCATAGAACCGTGACCGGCAGATAAAACAAAACGATCGCGATTGAACCAACGCGGCGCATCGGGATTAATATGTAAGTACTTACCGAACAATACGGCGGCGACATCGGCCATGCCGAGCGGCATTCCGGGGTGACCGGAATTGGCTTTTTCAATAGCTTCGGCACTCAAAAAACGAATCGCATTTGCCATTTGCTGTAATTTTTGATTATTCAAACTCATTATTTTCTCCTTTAATATTTTTCAAACAGGGCAACCAACTCAAAGTGATCGGCATAAACAAACTGATCAACCATGGTGATGTTTTGTAATTTAAAACCGCCTTCAATTAAAGTATTTGCATCATTTATAAATGTATGCGGATTACATGAAATCGCAACGATTTTTTGCGGCTTATCCGCCGTATTCAGCGCAGCGATCTGTTTGACCTGCGCGGCGGCACCGGCACGCGGCGGATCAAAAACAATAATATCGAACTCTTTTAATTCGGTCGTATCAAGCGGATATTTAAACAGATTCTTTTGAAGGATTTTTATGTTCGGAATCGTCAGGTTATTGACGGTTTTGCGAAAACTTTCCAACAAATCCGGAGCCGAATCAACGGCGGTAATTTTATTTTTGATGTTATCCGATAACGGGTATGAAAACGTGCCGACGCCGCAAAATAAATCGGCAATGTTGCCGCAAGCATCGCCTAAATATCGCAGCAACGTGTCGGTTAAAGCCTTTTCACCGGCACCGGAAGCCTGTAAAAACGTACCGGCCGGAATAAATACATCATGCCCACAAATGTTGATATGCGGTCGGGCTTTTTCAACAATCGTTTCCGGTTTGCCGTTTTTAACCTGCACCGAAAATCGGATGGCGGTACCGGCATTGATAAAATCGCATATCAGCATGCGTTGTTCCAGATTAATAGGCTCTTCGATTTCAAGCAAAATATCTAAGCCGTTGGCGGCTTCAATAACCCAAATGTCACCTTGTGAAATGGTTTTGGTTTGGATTTTGTTTTTGACCTTTTGAGTGATTTTAACAGCACAGAAATCAGCTAAAAATCTCTTCAATTCAGGTAATATTTGATTAATATTATCGGTATGAGATAAGCAACGATGGTAAAACGCTAAATTTTTATCGTAAA
>CAMVHF010000057.1 GCA_947167235.1 uncultured Alphaproteobacteria bacterium | reverse complement strand
AAATGTTGCCACTTTCCGAATTTTTCTGAAATATAATCCCAGATTTCCAAAGGCATGATAAATATAATTGCGGTTTCCGGAGCGGCTAAACAGGCAATACCTAAGCCGACAATACCGACAACAACGCAAGCTCCCAACAATAACAGCAATTCGGTCCACTCAATCGGATTGTCATCAAATCTGAAATGAAAGACATCGTAATGGACGGAAAGAGCCGCAAAAATAAAGGTCAGACAAGCCATGGCTGTAACGACCAGAATTTTACCGATAACTTGTTTGTTCATACGCATAATTATTTAGAGATTAACAGATATCAATAATAGTAATAATAACTCAATTTGCAGATAAAATAACGATAATCTGCAAATGAGTCAAGATAAAAGCAGATGAAATTTGTGAGACCGGAAACTAGCCGATTCGCTGAATAATTTTGTGTGCAATTTCTTCGTAAGCTTTAGCATGCGGGCTGTCCGGTTCGACGGCCACAATAGGTGTGCCGTTGTCGGAAGCCGTACGAATGGCCATTTCAAGAGGAATTTCGCCTAAAAAGACTTCGCCCATTCTTTCGGCAGTTTCTTTAGCGCCGTTGTGCCCGAAAATATCACTGCGTTCGCCGCAATGCGGGCAAATAAAATAACTCATGTTTTCGACAATACCTAATATCGGCGTGCCGATTTTTTCAAACATGTTGACGCCTTTAACCGCATCAATCAAAGCAATATCCTGCGGTGTGGATACGATAACGATACCGGCAAAATCAACACGTTGCGACAATGTAATCTGAATATCGCCCGTTCCCGGCGGCATATCAATAACCATAACATCGATATTGTTCCATTGCGTTTCGGTCATTAATTGCTCAATAGCGCCGCAGGCTTTGGCACCGCGCCAAATCAGCGGTGTATCACGGTCGATTAAAGCACCGACAGAGGTAGATTCGATCCCGTAACTTTCAAACGGAGCAAAATATTTACCGTCAATCGAATATAAAGGTTCGCCTTCATAACCGAGCATTGTCGGTACGGACGGGCCATAAATATCGGCATCGACCAGAGCAACTTTTTTACCCAAATTCGATAATGCCAAAGCCAAATTAACAGCGGTGGTTGACTTACCGACACCGCCCTTGCCCGAGGCCACGCCGATAATCTTTTTAACACCGTCTATTTGCCACTTTTCAATAGCGTCAGTACTTAAGTTGGCTTTTTTCTCTTCAACAAAAATGACGGAAACTTTGTGCTCCGGATACACGTCATTTAATTTTTGCTTTAATTTTGCAGTAATATCAGGTGTTTCGGCTAAATTCTGCAATTCGATAATAATTCGAGAGCCTAAGATTTTGATCTGTTTGATGTTGGCTTCCGGATAATAATCGGCGGTAATTGCCATAATTTCTTGTTAAGTCTGTTGGCGCCTGTATACGGATATGATTTGATAGTTGATGGTTTTTATCTAATATATGGAGTATCTTAAATCAAGCAAAAATAACATTAAAGGAAAGAAAATGGTAAAAAAATCTAATCCGTGGGATAATAACGACACCGATAATGATAATTGGGCAAGTGTCGAAGAAATACCGTTAAAACGCTCGTTAAGACGGTTTAAAATGGGAAATCCTCAAGATAATTGGACCGGCTATATCAAATATGGCATATTGCTGGTTGTTGTGTTGTGGATTTGTAGCGGTTTTTATCAGGTGCAACCGAGTGAGGCCGGCGTGGTTTTGCGCTTCGGTAAATATTTGGAAACAACCGATGCCGGTTTGCATTATCATTTGCCGACACCTTTTGAAGATGTTATTAAGGTTAATGTGACGCAGGAAAGAAGTATCAACTTAGGTTCGGCCGACAGTCGGGATTATCGTAATAATGCGTTTACCGAAAGTCACATGCTGACAGGTGATGAAAATATCGTGGATATTAACTTAACCGTGGTTTGGAAAATTAAAAATGCCAAAGATTTCTTGTTCAGTATGCGCAGTCCGGAAGAAACCGTCAGCGTTGCGGCGCAGTCTGTTTTGCGCGAAATCGTCGGCCAGTCCGAAATGCAACCGATTATTACCGGTGACCGAGGCAAGGTCGAAGATGAAACCAAAGATGAATTGCAACGTGTTTTGGATGAATTTAATGCCGGTATTGTAATCGTTCGTGTGAAATTGCAAAAAGCCGATCCGCCGAGAGAAGTCGTAGATGCCTTTAATGAAGTTCAACGAGCCAAAGCCGATATGGAACGTTTCAAAAACGAAGCTGAGGCTTATCGTAACGAAGTTATTCCTAATGCCAAAGGTCAGGCCGCACAAATTGCTCAAGATGCCGAAGCTTATAAATCGGCAACCATTAATAAAGCTGAAGGTGAGGCTAAGCGTTTTGCTTCGGTTTACGAGGCATATAAAAACGGTAAAGAAGTAACTATCCGCAAAATGTATCTGGATTCGATAGAGAGCGTCTTAAGTCATGCACATAAAGTTATCATCGATCCGTCGCAAAAAGGCAATCTGTTGCCGGTATTATCATTAAATGCACAAGCACCGAAGGAGTAAGAAAATGAATAACAAAATAGGTATCATTCAAGTTTTTGCCATTGTATTCGGGGCAGTGCTTATATTGCTGTTCAGCTCGGCATACATTGTTTACCAGCCGGAACAGGCTATTGTCTTGCAATTCGGTGAACCGATTCGCGTGATTAACGAACCGGGGCTGAAGTTTAAGATTCCGTTTGTTCAAAACGTTATCTTTTATGATTCGCGTTTGTTGAATTTGGATCCGCCGGCACAGGAAGTCGTTTTGAACGATAAAAAGCGTCTGGATGTCGATAGCTTTACCCGTTACAGAATTATCAATCCGCTTCAATTTTATCAAACGGTACGCACCGAAGATCAGGCGCGCAGTAAATTGGCCGAAATCGTCAATTCTTCTTTGCGTAAAGTTCTCGGTCGTGTGACCTTAACGGAACTTTTATCGCAACAGCGTACACAAATTATGCACGATATAAGCGCTATTGTGAAAAAAGATGCTGAGGCTATAGGTGTAAGCGTTGCCGATGTGCGTATTCGTCGTGCCGATTTACCGCGTGAAGTTATGCAGGCGATTAATGATCGTATGAAGACCGAACGTCAGCGCGATGCCAAAGAATTTCGTGCCAAAGGTCAGCAACAAGCCAGAAATATTCGGGCAACCGCCGATAAAGAAGCCACGATTATCGTGGCCGAAGCCGAGAAAAATGCCCAGATCACACGCGGTCAGGGTGATAAAGAAGCCGTCGAATTATGGAATAAAATCGTCGGACAAGATGTCGATTTTTATGAGTTCTATCGTTCGCTCGATGCATATAAAAAATCATTATCGAATGATGAAACATCTTTGGTATTATCGCCGGATTCCGACTTCTTTAAATATTTTAACAAAACCATGAGGAATAAGTGATTTTATGTTAAAAGTATGGAAATATGCCGCTTTGTCTTTGGTCGTCATTCTGCCGGTTCGGGCAGAAACGACTTCAAAGACTTTGGAAGATGTCATCGCCGAAGTTAATCCTTCGGTTGTGAGTATTGCCGCAGATACGGAAGATGCGGAAGCTTTGGGTGCCGGTATTATTGTAGGTGCCGACGGTTATGTCGTTACCAATGCACATGTCACCGAAAATGCCGACAGAATTACGGTAATAACGGCAGATGACACCGAGTATGAAGCTAAACTGGTCGGTTCGGATACCAAAACGGACATCGCGTTAATTAAAGTTTTGCATCCGAACGGTTTTGAACCGGCAGAGTTTGCTGATTCGGATACGGTCAGAGTCGGTAATGCCGTTTTTGCCATCGGTAATCCGTTCGGGCTGGGAAACAGCGTTTCTCTGGGAATTATTTCCGCTAAGGAAAGAGATATCGAAAAAGGCCCGTATGATAATTTTTTGCAAACGGATGCCTCAATTAATCAAGGAAATTCCGGCGGTCCTCTGTTTAATATGAACGGCGAAATTGTCGGAATGAATACTGCTATTTTTTCGACCGACGGAGTTAATATGGGTGTCGGTTTTGCAACACCGTCCAATCAGGTTGCATGGGTTGTTTCTCAGCTAAAGCAAAACGGTAAAGTTGTGCGCGGTTGGCTCGGTATCGGTGTGCAGAAATTCCAAAGTACCGAGACAGATAAAAAATTAATTATATCGGCCATGGCAGAGCATTCTCCGGCAGCCGATGCCGGCTTAAAAGTCGGGGATATTTTGGAAACCGTCGGTGAAATGCCGTTAAATAATCCGCGTTTGTTCTCACTCGGTATTTCAAAATTAAAACCGGGGACGACGTTACCGATGACGGTTTTGCGTGATAAAGAAACACTGAACGTTGAAGTAACAATATCCGAAATGCCGACGGAAGAAAAATCCGCAGATAAGTCGGAAACTAAAAATACCGAAAAACTCTCGGAGGACGAACAAATCCGCAGTTTGGAAAGATTAGGTCTTGATAAGTATAAGGTACAAAATGCCGTTGATTTTCCGCAACTGCATTTCAAGGCTTATTTTGATGAAGCCGACAGATATTTTACCATTACGCAGGTCGAGAAAAATTCCGAAGCTGCGCACAAAGGTATAGAGGTCGGTAATCGGTTTGGTGTTGTGAATGGCAAAAAAGTTTTCGGTGTTGAAGATCTGAAAATAAAAATCAAAGAAGCCGAACCGGCCGGAAAAATAGAAATTCAAATTGCCGGCGCAGCTTCCATAGATACGATTATCTTAAATTTGGAACCTTAAAATGAGCCGAGTTGATTTTTACCATCTGCAAAAACAAACATTGGAAGAAGTTTTACCGAAACTTCTTTCTAAAGCTTATTCAACAGGCAAACATATTGTCGTAAAAATCGGCACACCGGAACGTATAGAGTTCTTAAATACCGAACTTTGGACTTTTAATGACGAAAGCTTTCTGCCGCACGGTAGTAAAAAAGACGGTTTTGCCGCACAACAACCGATATGGCTGACGGATGACGACGATAATCCGAATAATGCCGCGTTTTTGTTTTTGACAGACGGTGCGGAAATCAGTACAGATAAATTGTCGGATTATGAGCGCATTTTCAATATATTTGACGGCAATTCGGATGAGGCTCTGCTGCAAGCCAGAAATTTGTGGAAAGAATTTAAACAGGCAGGTTGCGAGGTATATTATTGGCAACAGACCGAGAAAGGCGTTTGGGAACAAAAAGCTTGATCGCAAGAGTATAAGCCTTAAATAATCCTTGCGTAATGCCAAAAAAATCTTATTATCAAAGCATAAATATTTCGGGAGATAATGATGACTGAAAATAACGATATTAAGGTCGCAAAACAAACCATAGATCGCGAGATTGAGGCTCTTAGATCCATGGAAGGTTCATTGGATGAGACTTTGACCAAGGTTTTGGATGTTTTGCAAAATACAAAAGGACGCGTGATTGTGACCGGTATGGGAAAATCGGGGCATATTGCCTGCAAAATTGCGGCAACAATGGCGTCGACCGGCACACCATCGTTCTTTTTGCATCCGGGTGAAGCCAGCCACGGCGATTTAGGTATGATAACACAGGGCGATACGGTTATCGCTATTTCAAACAGCGGTGAATCAAAAGAACTCGGTGATATTATTTTTTACTGCCGCCGGTTTTCTATTCCGCTTATCGGAATTACCAAAAATCCGGAGAGTACTTTGGCCCAAGGCAGCGACTATGTTTTACATCTGCCGACAAACCGCGAAGCTTGCCCGATAGGCTTGGCACCGATGTCTTCGACAACCGCAACCCTTGTAATGGGTGATGTTTTGGCGGCGGCTTTGATGGTACGTCGCGGTTTTACCGAAGAAGACTTTAAAATCCGTCATCCGGGCGGTAAACTCGGTTCCATTTTGCGCCATGTTTCGGATATTATGCACAAAGGCGATGAAATGCCGCTTGTCAAAGATACGGCATTAATGGAAGAAGCTTTATTGGTGATGACTTCAAAAATGCTCGGATGCGTCGGTATTTTGGATGAAAACGGTAATCTGGTCGGAATGATAACCGATGGTGACTTGCGCCGTTGGATGTCGCCGCATTTGACCACCGAAAAAGTGACCGATGTTATGACTAAAAATCCGCGCACCATTAAAGAAAATACCCTCATTGCCGAAGCCGTTAACGTGATGAATAATACCGGCCGCGGTATTACCAATATGTTTGTCGTTGATGATAATAAAAAACCGATAGGCATTATTCATATTCACGACTGCCTGAGAGCCGGAGTAAGTTAGCTAAATGTTGGAAACAAGCAAAATAGATTCTTTTTTTGACGGCGAAGTTCAGCTTAAGCAGAGCTCCAAAGATACCCCGAAAGTTTCGAAATGGTCGCGCTTTGTTAAGCTGGGCTTTCCGTGTATAGCAGCTGCGCTTTTAGGCGTTATGGTTGTTATTCCGAACATCAAAAAAAGTGTCGATTTGCAAGATAATATAACAATGCCGCGGAAAAACGAATTGGAAAAACTGCATATCGAAGAAACGGTATTTAGTGCGGTTGATGATAAAAATCGGGTAAACGTTGTGGTGGCCGACAGTGTCGACGAAGTTGAACCCGGTTCACAAAAAGTAAAATTTCAAAATCCGAAAGGAACGATTCCGACCGATGAGGGAAAAATCAATATAAGTTCCGATATCGGTTATTTTACGCAGCAGGAAAATATTTTGGAACTTGAAACCAACGTTAAGGCCGTTATTCATGAAAAAACCACGGTTGATACCGAGCATGCCGTGTACGACTTTAATAATGAAACGGGCTATGGTAAAAAAACGATTAAAGCCGTTGGTGACTGGGGTACTTTGAATGCTCCGGAATTTTTGTATGATAAAAAGAACGGCATACTGACGTTAGTCGGCAAAAATGAAATTATCTCGCCTAAAGGGATTCTGACAGCCGATAAAGAGACTAAAGTTTTTCAAAAAGAAAATAAGACCGAATCTTTACAAAATGCAACACTCAAACAAAATGATAATACGGTTCGTGCCGATAAAGTGATTGCCTTTTTTACCGATACCGCACATAAAGAATTAAAGCGTGTGGAAGCCTATGGAAACGTGGTTATTACCACACCTGCCGAAAAAGCTTCGGGCGATGAGGGATATTTTGATCCGCAAACCGGCAAACTGGAGTTGTTCGGAAAGAAAAAATCCGTATCAATTGTACGGGAAAATAATACATTGACGGCGGCACATATTATTGCCTATTTTACAAAGGGTAAAAAACAAGAATTGATAAAAGCAGAGGCTTTGCGAAATGTTGTTGTCACAACTCCTAAAGGCTCGGCCAGAGGCGATAGAGGCGAATATAATCCGCAAACTAAAATGGTGGAACTGTTCGGAAACGTTCGTATAGAGCAAGATGGTAACTTTATTGACGGAGAACACGCCGAAACCGATTTAACTACGTCTGTCAGCCGTATTAAAGGCGGCGAGAAAACCGGCGGTCGTATCAAAGGAATCTTTTTTAACAGAAGGAAAAACAAAAATGGCAGTGATTCAAAAAAATGATACCGATGTTTTAGAAATTTTCAATATCGGTAAAAAATATAAAAAACGCACGGTTTTAAAAAATGTTTCGCTGCATGTTAAAAGAGGCGAAGCCGTCGGCTTATTGGGACCGAACGGCGCCGGAAAAACAACATGTTTTTATTGTGTTACGGGGCTGATTACACCGGACTACGGCGATGTTTATATTAACGGTCAGGATATTACCGATATGCCGATGTATAAACGTGCCAAAATGGGTATAGGGTATTTGCCGCAAGAATCGTCGATTTTCAGAACATTAAGTGTTGAAGACAATATCAAAGGTATTTTGCAAATCGTGATGGATGATGAAAGTCAGCGCGAAACAACTTTGGAAGAACTGTTAAACGAGTTTTCGATTGCACACTTGCGTAAATCTCCGGCATTGGCTTTATCCGGCGGTGAACGCCGTCGTTTGGAAATTGCGCGTGCATTGGCTTGCAAACCGAGTTTTATTTTACTTGATGAGCCGCTTGCCGGTATTGATCCGATTGCGGTTAACGAGATTCGTACTTTGGTTTCGCAGCTTAAAAATCGCGGCTTGGGTGTATTGATTACCGACCATAATGTTCGTGAAACTTTGGATATTATCGACAGGGCTTACATCTTGCATTCGGGTATGGTTTTAATGGAGGGCACACCTGAGGAAATCGTTGCCAGTAAAGAAGTTCGCGAAGTTTATTTGGGCGATAATTTTACGTTGTAACAATGTAAAAGAAGAAAAATTAAACAACTTTTGCAAAACAGTTGAAAGAATAAAAAAATTATCATATATACACTACTTACATAGGGACAAAAGTTCTTTTAGCTGGAGTAAAAAAGCATTATCTATTTACTTTTGCTTAAAAGTATTATACTATAACACAAAACAAAACGGCATGGTGCCGTCTATAATTAACAAAAGAGGTAAAATATGAATATTACATTATCAGGAAAACAAGTAGATATCAGTGACAGATTGCGTAAACGCGTTGAAGAAGGCGTTGAGGCTTCCGTAAGCAAATATTTCAGCGCACCGATCGGTTGCAATGTTTATTTTTCAAAAGACGGTGAAAATTTCCGTGCGGAAGTTACCGTTCATCCTGCTAAAAATATTGTATTAAAAGGTTCCGGCTCTGCCGCTGATCCTTATACGGCATTTGAAGACGCCAATGCCCATATTGCAACACGTCTTCGTCGTCAAAAAACAAAATTAAATGATCACAAAAGCAAGACTGGTATCGTTGAAATGGCTCACGAAGCCGTATTCCCGTTGACCGTGACCGAAGATGAAATGAGCATTGATGAATCGGCTCCGTTAACAATTGCCGAAACAGATGCCAACATCAAAGTTTGTACAGTCAGTGAAGCTGTTATGTATATGGACTTTTCAGATGAATGTGCTTTAATGTTCCGTAACAGCGCCAACAACCGTATCAGCATGGTATATCGTCGTAAAGACGGTAATATCGGTTGGGTTGAACCGGCAGAATAATATTAACAACACAGAGGTTTATCTTATGGAAATATCTGATGTTTTATCGGAAGATATGATATTGACCGATTATACTGCGGATAGTAAAAGACAATTACTTGAGGGTATATCTTCATTCATTGCACAAAAAAAACATTTTGATAAAAGTGCGGTTTTTGAAGCAATGTTGGAACGTGAAAACCTGGGTTCGACAGGCTATGGTAACGGTGTTGCTTTTCCGCACGCCCGTATACAGGGACTTGATAAAATCATAACCGTTTTCGTTCGCTTAAATAAAGCAATCGATTATGATGCACTGGATTCGCAACCTGTTGATTTGCTGGCTGTTATGGTTTCTCCGGAAAACAGCGGGGATGATCATTTGCAAACATTGTCGGCTTTTTCGCGAACTATGAAAAATGAAAACACCTGTGAGGCGATTCGCCACGCTAAAAGCGCCCACGAGATATATGTCGCTTTACACGGATAATAAGATTTGACTTGTCAGAAAAAGGCCGAACATAAGAGTTCGGCCTTTTTGTAATAAGAAAACCCCCAGATAGTCTGGGGGTTCCGGAAAGCTTACAGC
>CAMVHF010000056.1 GCA_947167235.1 uncultured Alphaproteobacteria bacterium | reverse complement strand
TATCGGTCAGCGAAAGACAATGATCTATATCGATAATGTCGTGACTTTGCGCCGTGTTGAAACCCAAGCTGATTTTACCTTTGCGGAAAGCAAACGCAAATTCGGCACGGCGTCGATTGCCGTCCGGTACAAATATCGGTTCATCGACCGTTACATCCGTCTGTTTGAGGGCTTTTAAGATATGTTCAAACTTGGCAATTTTGAAGTTGCGATAATCATCGGAACTCATATTTCTTAACGGGCAGCCGCCGCATAAAGATTGATAAGGACATGCAGTCATCCGGATTTCCTATAATATTTTGTTTTCATAACTGTCGAGCAACGAAAATTCTTCGTTTTCTTCATTTTGGAATACCGGATGAACATCGTTGCGATGATTTTGTTTATGTTTTTTGGTCATATTTTTAACGGCTTCTTCGTTATATACGGCTATTTGGTTGCGACCGTTATGCTTAGCTAAGTACATGGCATCGTCGACTTGGCGCAGCAATACTTCCAAACTGGCGGTTTTTTCTGAGGACACAACGCCGATACTGACGGTAAAGCGGATGATGTTGCCGTCATCATCGGTAACACCCGAGTTTTCAATGGTGGTACGCAGTCTTTCGGCTACAATGGAAGCCGTTTGCGTATCGGTATTGTTTAAGAAAATAACAAATTCTTCGCCGCCAAATCGGGCAACAACATCTTCTTCACGCAGGGAGTGGCGGCATAAATCGGCCAGTTGGATTAAAACTTTATCACCGTTTTGGTGGCCGTAAGGATCTTTTGTGTTTTTGAATTTGTCGGCATCAAGCAGTAATAAACTGAAGTTTTGATGCTTTTTAATGCAATTTTTAATGCTGTCCGGTACGACCTTTTCAAAATAACGGCGGTTCCATGTCATCGTCAGCGGATCTTTATCGGCCTGATTTTGAATTTTATTTTCGCGTTCTTTGCGCAGAGTGATGTCTTGAAAGGCCATATAAAGTGTCATCTCGTTATTGTATTCGATAGGTTTGGCCGAAACCGAGAGCCAAAACGGCGAAGCGGTTACCAAATTGCACACCATCAGGTCAAAATCTTCAACTTCATGCTTTTTTTCGAGCATTTCAAAAAACTGTTTGCGGTTATTTTCATCAACAAAAAAATCATTTAACTTGTGGTAGTTCAAATCTTTTTTGGTCAGTCCGAACATATAACCGGCCTTGTCGTTGATTAAAACCAAACGGTTGTCGGTAATACGCGATATGATAATCGGAAACGGGGATAAGTCTATCATGTTGCTGATTTGCATATTGAGCTTATCAATAATATTCCAGCTTTTTTGCAGTTCCGATTGATAAATATTGAAACGGATAAAGACAACGGCTATGGCAAAAATGTATATCCAGAGCCATGTAAACAGGTTTAAGTTAAGCCAGTTGTATTTGAAAAAATATGCCGATATTATTAATTTGCCGAACAACATGAATACCGATAATATCAATAAAAAATTGCCGGTTGTGCGGTTTTGTCTGAAATGTAAAACGGTGCTTAAAAATAAAAGAGATATACCGACCAGCGTAAATACGGCGCTTAAATGGTATCCGCGTCCGCTGCCGTAGTCGATGAACGAATAATATACGCATGAGGTCAGACCGAGCGAAATATAAAAAGTCAGCGTTTCTTTGTTTGCCGATGTGTTGTTGTATAATTCGGAGGCGGCATTAATCCACAAGAGCGAAGTCAGCATTGCAATCAGCATTAAAACGAAAGATACAAAGTTGTAATTAAGCCCGATTTTATACAAAGCATGCTCGTGGGTTGATAAATATGTGAGCAGCAATATCATCAAACCGCCGATTTGAAATTGGAATAATCCGTTGAAATATTTTTGGTTTTTTAATAAAAAAACCGAGCCGATGCCTAAAAATAAAGATAAAATACCGAATAAAATATTGTATCCGGAATAAAATATATTTGCACTTAACATTATTACACCATATTTTAACCTAATATGCCTTATTCTATACTTAAATATTATAAAAACAAACATTATTTAAAAAAAATAGTGAAAAAAATTTTTTATGGTATAAAATAACAGCAGTCTGATTATTTTTAAGGATACAAAAATGACATATAAAGTTCCGGATCATTACAGCTATAAATTTAAGTTTAATATTGATAAATTGCCAGCGGTTAAAAGAGACAGACTATCTTTCAAAATCACTATTTTCGGACTGATTTTCGGTATGCTTTTTATGTTGATCGGCGGGTTCGAAATTATTTCGTACTTTATTGCCGGATCCGAGCCGGAAAGTTATGATTTTAATTTGCCGGAGGGAATGTCTGCCTCCGATATTGCCGTGCGGCGATATGCGTTTGATACGTTTCTTTTGCTTTTCGGAATGTTGATTGTCGGTTTGTCGGTTATCGGAATATTCCGCTATAAAACAGTCAGTTTTGACGGCGAAAATGTTAAGATTGTCCATAAGCCGCTGTTCGGACAGGAAATTACCGAGATCGAATCATTGTACAATTATTTGGGCGTTTTGCTGAAAGTTGAATACTATCAGCTCGGTATGATTAATCGTAACAGATATATCATTGAATTGTATCATAAAGAAAAAAATAAGCGTGTGCCGCTTTATATTTCAACCAGCGGGGATAATATTCGGCAAATTTGGGAAGAGTATGCGGTAAAGCTGAAAATGCCGGCTTTGTTTATGACCGATCACGGTTTGGTATCCCGAAATCATAAAGAACTGGAACGTACTTTAAGGGATATGTCAAAGCGTTGGCACTTGAATGTTCTGTTTAAAGAAGAAGATCATGTTCCGCCTTCGGTAAAATATATTGTCAAACCTAATAAATCCATATTGATGGAACGCCGTTTGTTTTTTGATATTTATACGATTTTGGCCTTTTTCGGCGCGATAGTTTTAGGCGGAATTGCCGTCTATGCCGGTATTAATTACCATGTTGTTACGTCATATACGGGTGTACTCTGGTTTGTTATCGGTTTATTGATCTGTCTTCTGGTCGTTATCGTGTCCATGATTGTTATTTTCAGTAAAGATGTATTGGTTATTTCAAAACAAGATGTCGTGCTCGGGCATAATATCTCGTTTTTGCGATTAGATGTCGAATTTATGCAAAAAGACGATATCGAAGCCGTTGATATCGGGCATAATCCGCTGACCAATCGGTATTATCTCTCGATTATTTCTCATAACAAACACATGGTCTTCGGTAAAAATATGCCGATTGACGACTTGCGGTGGATACGCGGTTTGATTATACGAGAAATCGTGAAGTAAATTTATTTGAAAAAAATTATTTGCTTTATAACACTTTTTTTGTTATTGCTTATGATAATTTGTTAACAAAGGAATAAAATAATGGCTAAGAATGTAAAGAAAAATACTACAACTTCAACGAATAAAGAAAAAGAACAGAAAATTACCAAGACACCGGCTAAGACCTCAACACAGGTTAAGCGTATTGTCCGCGATACTTCGAATATTAATCCGGAATTTACCGATGCCTTTATTCAAGAAGTGGATGAAGATGTCAAAAACGATAATTTACAAGTGTTATGGAATCGCTACGGCTTGTTTGTTATCTTGTTCGTTGTTTTAGCCGTCACGGCAACTGTTTCGGTTGATCAGATCAGAAACTGGAAAATCGCTCAAAATCAGCGTGCTACCGAAAACTATATGATTGTCGCTCAATTAAGAGAAAATCCGGAAGATACCATGACAGCTTTGCAAAAAATTTCAAAGGATAACCACGGCCTTCTCAGTGATTTTGCTCGTTTGCAGATGGCAAATGTACTGTTAAGTCAGAATAAAACCGAAGAGGCTTTGGAAGCTTTGAATAATCTGGCTAACGATAAACAGACAAATACCGAAGTTAAAAATATTGCTTTGATAAAAATTGCTACCTACAAGGTCGACAGCGCATCAAAGGCTGAAATTGAAAATCTGTTGAAACCGGTTTTGTCTGATGACAGTTCCTGGAAGCCGTTGGCGCAGGATTTGTTAGCTATGTCGGCCGTTAAAAACGGGGACATTGATACAGCGAAGTCAATTTATGAGAGTATATTGAAAATTAAAGATTTACCGGAATCCTTCCGTGGAAAAATTCAGGATATGTTGTCATCTTTAAGCGATATGTAATCAGAGATTTGTGAGGTGAATATGTTGAAGCATAACTCATTATTATTGGCCGGATGCTTGATTTCCGCCGTGATGTTGTCTGCATGCTCAAATGATAAAGTTTTGCCGAAAGGTACCAGAGTTTCGGTTTTGGAACAGGTAACTTCGGTTAAACCCGATGTGAGTGACGGTGCCGATAAAATCTCGGTATCCGCCGCCGCGGTCAATAAAGCATGGCTGCAGTCGGATATGAATGCTCAACATTGCCTGTCTAATGTTAAGGCCGGCGAAGAATTTCAAAAACAATGGTCTGCCGACTTCGGTAAAGGGCGTTCTAAGCGGGAGCTGTTGATTTCTAAGCCGCTTGCTAAGGATGATAAGGTTTATACACTTGATGCGGCCGGTCGATTATCGGCATTTAATTTGGCTGACGGTGAGGAGCTTTGGGCTGAAAAATTAATTGCCGGCAATAAATATGTGAGCGATACGGCATTGAAAGGTGTCGGATTGGCGATTGACGGCTCTGTTATCTACGTTACGACGGGGTTTGGCGTTGTTGTTGCCGCAAATATTAAAGACGGCAGCAAAGTTTGGGAAAATAATTTACAGACTCCGCTGAGAATAGCACCACTGGTTACAGATGATAAAATATTCGTACAAAGTGTCGATAACAAGTTTTATGCGCTTGATAAAAAGACCGGCGAAATTTTGTGGGATTATGACATAGCCATGGAAGATACAACCATGGTCGGCGGCGCTATTGCGGCGTACAGTAAAGAGTTTGATGTGGTGATAACCGGATTTTCAAACGGCGAAATTCAAGCTTTTAATGCCGAATTCGGCTCGCCGTTGTGGTCAGATTTATTGGTGGCAAATCGTCAGGCCTATTCATCGACATCTTTGCATACAATCAAAGCTTCACCGGTTGTTGATGGTGAAACAGTTTATGTTTTAGGAAGCGCCAATGTGTTGGCGGCAGTCGATATCAAAAGCGGTATGCGTAAATGGGAAAAGGAAATCGGCGGGTTTAAAACGCCGCTTCTTGTCGAAAATACCCTTTATGTCGTAACTAATCGCAATGAATTGGTTGCCATAGATAAGGAAAACGGGGATATCCTATGGTCAACGGCCATCGAATCCGGCAAAAAAATGTTTGAATTTATGTTGTATGCTCCGATAATGGTTAATGGAAAAGTTGTGGTAACAACGTCTGTCGGGCATGTTTTGATGTATGATGCCAAAACCGGAAAAATGCTTAAAAATGTCGATTTAGATAAAGATTTTAATTCTGAACCGATTGCCGTAGACGGGTATCTATTGTTTGTGACCGACAATGCTAAGTTATTGGCTTATAAATAGGAGAAACGATGTTAACCGTTGCTATTATAGGACGTCCGAATGTCGGAAAATCAACTTTGTTTAACCGCTTGGTCGGCAAAAAACTGGCGATTGTTCACGATCAGCCGGGGGTAACGCGTGACCGCAAAATGGCACCGGCGCAATTTAAGGATTTGGAATTGCAACTGATTGATACGGCCGGTTATGAATATTCGACTACCGATAATATGGAAAGCCGCATGTGGACACAAACGCAAATGGCTATCGCCGATGCCGATGTGTGCTTGTTTTTGTTTGATGCCCGAGCCGGTGTTCAACCTTATGATGAAGTTTTTGCCGATTTGGTACGTCGTACCGAGAAACCGATTATTCTGCTGGCCAATAAATGTGAAGGTCAGCGTTTGGAAAACGGTATTTATGAGGCCTATAAGCTTGGTTTGGGCGAGCCGATCGTTTTTTCGGCCGAACACGGTATCGGTTTTACCGATTTGTATTTAGAGTTGCTGAAAGCTCAAGAAGCCAAAGATAAGCGTGAAAAAGAAGAAAATAAAGTTGTTAGTTTGGGCAAAATTCCGGAGGATTTTGAGCCGGTAGCTGATAATAAACCGATTCAGGTAGCGTTTGTCGGACGACCGAATGTCGGGAAATCGACACTTGTTAACGCGCTTTTGGGCGATGAACGTATGTTGACCGGTCCGGAAGCCGGTATGACGCGTGATGCCATTACAACCGAATGGCAATGGCAGGGGCACAAGTTTAATTTGGTAGATACCGCCGGTTTGCGCCGTCAGGCTAAAGTAACGAATTCGCTCGAAAAAATGTCGGTCGAAAGTACGATTTATGCGGCCAATATGGCACAGGTCGTCGTGTTGGTTTTGGATGCCGATGCCGTTTTGGATAAACAGGATTTAACGATTGCTCGCAAAGTTATTGATGAAGGACGTGCTTTGGTGATTGCCGTCAATAAATGGGATATTGCCAATCGTCAGGAAGCCCTTGAGAAATTAAATTATAAGTTGGAAACGTCATTGACGCAGGTTACCGGTGTGCCGACCGTTACAATATCGGCTTTGAAAAAACAGGGCTTGGATAAATTAATGCGTGCGATTTTAAAAGTCTATGAACGCTGGAATCTGCGTGTGCCGACCGCACCTCTTAATCAATGGTTTGCCGATGTGCAACAACAAAATCCGGCACCGCTCGGCAAAAATAAGCGCCGCATTAAATTAAAATATATTACGCAGGCGAAATCACGTCCGCCGTCATTTTATATTTTTTCAAGCAATCCGGAAGGCTTACCGGAGTCGTATTTGCGTTATTTAACTAACAGTTTGCGTGCAACCTTTAATATGGGCGGAATTCCTTTACGGATTACCGTTCGAAAAGCGGATAATCCTTATGCCGATAAAAAATAGCCGTTAAAAAACGGCTGTTTTTTTGTAACAGATTTCTTTATTTTATTTTTTCATGGCGGACATATTTATCTAATTTATGCCCTAAACCGTAATTCAGACCATAGATAATGATGGCGCCGCAAGCTGCCGCAAACAATAATGTCAGGAAATGGTCAACAGAACTTTTAACGGTAGCCCACCAATCGACTTTTTCGGATTCCGGATAATATATATGGCGAAAAGCCAATGCGTAGAACAGTGCAATGGCATAAGCCGCGCCGTACGGTTCCGGAGAAGTAATAAAAGTTTCAAAATTACTCTCACCGTAAGTCAGCATAAAATAGCTGCCGCAGCACACACCGATTAAAGCCATCGGGTTTAAGATGACATAGCGGATTATAAAAGAAAAAATATCAGTTATCATTTATTTACGACCTTTGTTTGCATCGGTAATGTTTCCGATTGCATATCAAATGAAAAGCTTATGATATGGCATAAAATCAGTGTCATTATCAATGTTAAAAAATTGTTCAAAGTTCCGGAAATTGTGGATTTCCAGTTAACTTTCCGCCCACCAGTATAGTATACACGGCAAAAAATACAAGTGTATATTAAGGATATTAACAAACATATCAGATAAAGGTTTTGATTAAAAAAACAGTTTGTTATTTTATCTTCATCAACGGTGTAATGCAGATATATGTAGCCGATAATCCCCGTCAAAACCATAGGTTTAAATAGGATACCGGAAGTAATAAGCGCAACTATTCCTTTAATCAACGATAATCCTTTTATTTGTTGTATTTATCGATAACCGCTAAGAGTGTTTCGGCTTCGCGTTTGGCCACAGCGGCGTCTTCATCCTCAATTTTGAGACGGATAACCGGTTCGGTTCCGGATTTGCGTACCAATATGGTGCCATGACCTTCCAAACGTTTTTGGATGTTATCAATACAGTTTTGTACTTCCGGTTCGGCTAAAATGCGATTAATGGTGTCTTTATCGCTAAATCTTAAGTTATGGGCCTCACTCGGGAACGGGGTAAAAATCGGGAATATTTCACTGACTTTTTTGTGACTTTCTTTAATGCCCAGGCTGATAACAACAGCGGTCAGCAAAGCATCGCCGGTACGCGAATAATCGCTTAATACCATGTGACCCGATTCTTCGCCGCCGACATTGCTGCCGGTTGCCCGCATTTGCTCAATAACATAACGTTCGCCGACAGCGGAAGTTTGATAGTTGATACCGAGCGACCGAATATATTTGCCTAAACCCAAATTTGAATAGATTGTGGCAACGGCGGTATTGCCTTTTAATAAATTGTGGGTTTTGAAATAGGTTGCCAGATAAGCGATAATCTGATCGCCGTCGAGGCGTTTGCCGTTTTCATCGCAAATGATGATACGGTCACCGTCGCCGTCAACCGCAACACCTAAGTCAAAATGCTGTTCCACAACTGTCTGACAGAGCTTTTCGGTGTGCTGTGAACCGCAATCTTTATTGATGTTATAACCGTCCGGTGTATCGGCTAAACTGATGATTTCGGCGCCGAGATATTTGAAAATTTCCGGTAAAATGGCTGACATGGCTCCGTTCGCGCTGTCAACAACGATTTTAATGTCGGAAAGCGCACCGGCAGATGCCAATTTTTGCACGGTTTGCAAGTAATTATCCAAGCCGGCGGGGTATGAAATTATTTTACCGATTTTATCTTCGCTGTATTTGAATTCATATTCGGTTACAGACATTTTTTCTTCTAATTCGGCGGTTTGGGAATCTGAAAATTTATCACCGCTGGCGGCTATTAATTTTAAGCCGTTATCGTGGTACGGATTGTGTGAAGCCGTTATCATAATACTCATATCGACATTGAGCGATGGCGTTAAAGTTGTGCACAGTGGCGTCGGAATAACACCTAAATTCAATACATCAATGCCTTTGGCCGTAAAACCGGCGCATAATGCACTGAAAAGCATGTCGCTTGAAATTCGCGGATCGCGCGCAATGGCAACTTTGTGTTGCTTGGTGCAAACCAAATCACTTAAAACCGATGCCAGTTTTAAACAAAAATTTGTGGTAAGCGGATATTTATTGGCAATACCGCGAATGCCGTCTGTTCCGAATAGCTTTTCAGTCATTTTATTGTTCCTTTATAATAAAAAAGCCGCCTTTGACAGCGGCTTAATAATTGTTTTGTGCCCATTAAAATACATAACGTAAACCGGCATAAATTTCATGAGCATCAACGTCCATGTGACGAATGGCGCCCATATCATAGTAACGATAACCGGCATCAACGTTGAAACGATTTGTTACTTTAACGGTAGCACCGCCGCCGACAGACCATGTAAAGCGAGTCGGTTTATAGTTGCCGTTAGATGTAAACGATTCACCTTTGGCAATTTCGGAATATTTTAATTTGGTGAAACCGATACCGGCACTGATGAACGGTGAGAACCAGTAATAAGGTGCCAAATCAATGTAGCCGTTTAACATATAAGATTGGGATTTGAATGCCAATTTACCATAGCCGCCGTGACCGGTAGAATATTTGTAATCATTTTTATCGCGCCATACATATTCGAGTTCGGCACGAACATAGTCATAACGATAACCTAAGGCACCGCTTAACATTAATTTTCTTTTATCCAAATTTTTGGTGTTGATGGCATCATTACCTTTTTTGGAATAGTTGTGCTTAACGACGCCGCCGCGTACGCCAAGATACATACCATTGCAGTCTGCAGAGGCATTTTGAGCTAAACTGAGGCTCAAAACAATGGCAGAAGCTGCTAACAACAATTTTTTCATCTGAGTACTCCTTTTCTAGACAGTTGTTATAGCCTAAGTTTTA
>CAMVHF010000055.1 GCA_947167235.1 uncultured Alphaproteobacteria bacterium | reverse complement strand
CGATGTGTACGGTAATTTGACTTTGACCGGCTCAGATGCGGAAAATGCCTTGATTATTCGTTCTAAGACGGATATTCAGCATATCGAAGGTTTGTGGGATTGGTTAAAGCAAACGGCAATAGGTTTCGGTTGGTGGACACCGACGGAAGAAGATCCTGATTTAACGAGTGTCAATTCGTCAAATGTGGATGATTATTTAGCTCAATACGGTATGTCGGATGACTACCAAAAGAAAATAGATGATGCCGGCAATAAGTTTGCTTTGTTTAATATGATCAACTTTAATGATATCGGTTTAAACGGACTGTTTGGTACTTTTGCATCTTCGCAAGCCAATGCGGCTTCACAGGGGAAGGCGACCAAGGCGTGGGCCGGTGCGGTTGCCGTTGCGGTAACCAATGCTACTTCAAATGCCTTGTTGCATGACGGCTCGACCGTGAATATTCTGAATGCGACATCTGCCGACATTAAGCAAAATATTATCGTTCAGGCCTCTTCTGTTTCTGAAGTTTGGTCAGGTGCCGTTTTGATGTCGTTGTTTAATGCGAAAGCGGCGTTTGCCGGAATGTCGGCACGTGACGGTGATTCGGCCGGCGGTTCGTTATCTATTGCCGTAAGCGATATTGATACCACGGCAAAAATCGGTGAAAACGTTAAGATAACCGGTCAAAACAGCGATGTTACCGTTAAAGCCGAAGAGGACGGTGAATTTATCAATATCGGTAACGGTTCGGCTTCGGCGGATAATGCCGGGCTCGGCGGTGAATTTGTTATCTCTGATGTGGCCGGCGGAACAACCATCGCTTCGGTCGAAAAAGGTGCGGAAATTAAACAAGCTAAAGATGTTAAAGTCAATGCCGATCGTGATGATGTTTATGTTAATGCGGCTGTCGCTTATACGAATTCGCAAAATTCCAAGAGTTTCGGTATCAGTCCGTTAATCGTATCCAATGCGGTGAAAGCTTATATTGCCGGTGATATTACCGCTGCCGGTAAAGTCGAGGTTGATGCTGTTTATGATAAGATTATTGTCAATACAGCAGCCAATCTCGGTGTGGCAAAAGCCGGAACGGATAATCCGGTTTTCACGGATTTGGAACCTGAAGATGATGGTGATGATGTTGCGAATTTAGATGTATTGTTTGATAACTTATCTGTTATTAAATCACCGGTTGACCCGACAAAATACGTTAAGACTGACTTTACCAGACCGTTGAATGCTAATAAAGAGACCAGTGCTTATGCCGGTAATATTGTTACAAATATTTTTGATTCGGATATTACGGCCTACGTTGCCGATGATGCTAAAATCGTAGCCGACAACTTAAAGGTAAACGCCGAATCATCGGATATAATTGTTGATGTCGGCGCGGTTGTTGCGGCCGGCGGTAAGTCGGGCGGCGGTGCGACGATTTTGTTTGATATGAGCAAAAATCAGATTGATTCATATATCGGCAAAGCTATTGTTGATGTGACAAATGATTTGACGGTCAGTGCCAAAGAAGATTATATGATGATTGATGTTCAGGCCGGTGTTGCACAAGGTAAAGACAAATCCGGTGTCGGTAACTTATCTGTTAATCTGCAGTTGAACGAAATTAATGCCGGTATTAAAGATGACGCCAAAATCAATACCAATGTTGACAGTGCCAATCAGTCGGTTAATGTTTCGGCTAATCTGGAAAATAAAACCATAAAGGTTGTCGGCGGTCTTTCAATTCAGGCCGGCGGCAGTGCAGGCGGCGGGGCTAAAGGTGCTTCGGTTGATGCCAATGTTTATGTTAATGATGTTAATGCCTATATCGGGAAAGCTGATGTTAATGCCGGTAAGAGTTTAGATGTGACGGCGGGAAGTACGGCCAAAATGGTCGGTGTTGATGTAGCCGGTGCCGGTTCGACAAGTGACAGCGCTTATGCCGGTACGCTCGGGACATATATTTCCAACAATAACATAGATGCTCATATTGACGGCGCCAAAATAAATCAAACGGTCGGCAGAGCCAATAAATCTGCCGTTACAAAAGTTAAAGGTTTAAGCGAGTATAACGAAGTGTCGGTTGTCGGTACCGTAGCCGGCGGAAAATCAACAGCTGTCGGCGGTTCGGTCAGTGCCAGAGTTATTGCGGATACGATAGATACATACGTTAAAGATACGGTTTTAGATACCACAAATTCTTTAACATTTGAGAATAAAGCGCAAATCAAATCGGTTGCCGTTAGTGTGGCCGGTTCGGGGTCTGCCAGCGCAAGTGCCGTAGACGGCGCCGTTATGGCGGTTATTGATGCCACAACACAAAATAACTACATTGAAGGTTCGACAATCAAGGCAGATGCTTTGACCATGGACAGTGATAACATCTATAAAGCCATCGGTGTGACCGGCGCTTTGGCAATCAGTGGCGGAAGTACGGCTATCGGCGGTTCGATATACGTTGCGGTTACCGACAATGATATGAACACTTATATTAAAAATTCCGATATCACGACACAACATGATATCAATATGACTTCCGATATTAACACGGACAGTTTAAGCATTATATTTGCCGGTGGCGGCGGTAAAGGTGTGGCCGGTTCGGGTGCCGTCAGCACGGTGGTTAATTCGCCGGATGCAAACACATATATTACATCTGACAACACCGATAAAAAAGTTGTATCCGATGCCGGAAAAATTAATATCAAAAGTACAAATAAAACAGATATTGATACAATTAATGCGGCCGTCAGTGTCGGACTGGGCGGAGCGGCCATAGGTGCCTCGATAAATACCGTGATTGACAGCAGTGATGTTGCCGCTGGTATTAACAATATGGAAATCAGAGCCAAAGGCGATGTTGATGTCGAGGCTAAGTCCGAAGAAAAAATCATGTCTATATCGGCAGGCGGTGCCGGCGGAAGCGGCGTGACCGCAGCCGGTTCGGTCAATACAATGGTTATTGCCGCGGATACGGACGCTTATATCAGAAATTCGATTATTGCCGCACATTCCATTAAAGCAATCGCCTCCGGTATTACCGAAATAACCGGCGGAACCGGTGCGCTCAGCATAGGTGCCGGCAGTGTGGCGTTAGGTGCTTCGATTGTTACCGGTGTGATTGATAATGAAGTAACCGCCGTTATTGAAAATTCAAAAGCAGATGCCGAAGAAGATGTGATTGTCAGTGCCGAAGCCGATGAAACAATCGGTAAAAGCAATGCACCGTTTATTACGTTTGCCGGTGGTTTTTCGATGGGCGTAACGGTTGAAGGTGTTGTTGATACAATGATTATGAGCAGCACGGCCGATGCACATATTAAAGGCAAAAAGACCATAGATAATGTTGATTACGGTGTAACGGCCGGAAAAGATGTTACCGTCAAGGCCAGCGGTAAAGATACCATTTTTGCCGTCGGTGGTGCGGGCAGCGGCGGAGCTACCGGCGGTGTCGGTGCAACCATTAATACCGTTGTGGTTGATAAAGATGTTAAGGCTTATGCCGAAAATACAAAGATTACGGCTGCGCATGATATTAAAGCCGAGGCTAAAGAAGCTGATGATTTCTTTACAACGGTTGTAGCCGCTTCGGGTGCCGGTACGGCCGGAGTTTCGGGTGTTGTTAACACCAATGTTATTACGTCAACCGTGGCATCCGGTTTTAAAAATTCCGAACTGAAGGCCGAAAATAAAATTTCATCCAAAGCCGAAGCAAAGGCCGATATGCAAACCATTACCGGTGCGGTCGCCGGTGGCGGTGCGGCCGGTGTCGGACTTTCGGCGGTTAATGATATTATCAAATACAATGTCGAGTCATATCTCACGGGTAATGCGGAATTTAAGGAACTTGAGGTAACGGCAGCGGCTGACAGTAATTATCAATTTACCACCGTTTCCGGCGGTGGCGGCGGTGCGGCCGGAATTGTCGGTGTCGAAAACGTTAACTATGTGAATAATACGGTTAAAGCGTATGCAGACGGTATTTTGACGGGGAAAGCAAATACCAATGCCGATAAAATTCGTATTGCGGCTTCGGATGAAGTTACGTTTAAATATCCGATTGCCGGTCAGGTATCGGTCGGCGGTACGGCCGGTGTCGGCGGTACGGTTATGGTAAACGCCGTAACAAGTACCGTAAAATCATACCTTGGCGGATCAGGTGTTAAGGCTAAAGATATAGACGTCGGTGCAACCGGTAAACAAACCTATGATAAAGTGATAGCGATGGGCTTTTCGGGTGCCGGTGTGGCCGCTTTTTCCGGCACGGTTCTCGTCAATGATATTGATACGACGGTTCAGTCTTATATCAAATCAAATTCCAATGTAACGGCTGAAGATATCGATGTTGTTGCGGATAATAAAGTTACTCTGACTATGTATTCCGGTGCCGGTGCAATCGGCGGTGTAGGCGGTTTGGGTGCCGCGGTCGCCGTTAACGACTTTAAGGCAACAACGGAAGCATATACCGGTAACGGTGTGACAATAAATGCCAAAAATGTCAACATATCGGCCGAAAGCGAAACCAATATCGGTGACGGAGACCGTAATAAAATGGTCGTTGCCTCCGGTTCCGGCGGATTGGCTGCCGGTATGGCCGGAAGTGTTCTGTGGAATACAATTGAAAATAAGACAGCCGCATACATCGGTAACAATAATGTTATTACACTGGCCGATGAGGGTAAATTGGATTTACAAGCAAAAGATACGACAAAAGTATATGAGAGTGTCGGTTCGGCTTCTTTATCCGGCGGGCTTGCTTTAGGTGCTTCCGTCGGCGGCAATGAAATTCATAATACCGTTTTGGCTTACATCGGTACCGGAACACAAGTTGACGGCACAGGTGCGGATGTCTCCGTTTCGGCACAAAGCGAAGAAATTGTTGATGCTTTTGCTTTGGTTGCCAGCGGCGGTTATATAGGTCTTTCCGGCGGTGCGGTTTATACCGACATCGGTAAAAAAGTGGAAAATGCCGCCTATAACAATCTCAGTTCGGAAGAGAAAAAGACTTTCTCAAGTGCCAAGGCGCAGTCTGATGAAATGATCAGTAAGGCCAACGGTAAAAGTTCTGGTGCCAAAGATAATTATCAGGCGCAGTACGGTGATGCAATTTCTAAAGTCGGCGAGAAAGCGGAAAAAACAAGAATTTCCGAAATGCAAGCTGATGAAGATTTGTATGCAAAAACGGCACATTCAAGCATAACAAGTACGGATAGAAACGGTACGACTTCGGCATTTATCGATACCGGTTCGGTATTGAATGTCAAAGGATTAACAATAAATGCCGAAAATACGAATAATGTCGAACTTGAAACAGACGGCGGCGCAATCGGTATGGGCGCTATCGGTGTTTCGGTGGCTATTGCCAAAGATCAAACAACGACAAATGCTTTTGTTTCCAATAATGTCGGTGTTAATGCCGATAGTGTTGATATATTGGCCAAATCAACAGATATGCATAAAGTTAATGCCTTGGCGGCTGCCGGTGGTATTATTGCGGGCAGCGGAAGCTATGCCGGTGTTGATTCGAATAAGACAACCAATGCCTATATTTTGCAAAATGCGATTATAAAGGCGAAGAGTGATTTAGAGATTCGGACCCGCTCAGATTCGAATATAGGCGCTAAAGCTCAAGCTTATCAAGGCGGCGCCGGTGTTGTCGGTCTATCAATAGCCAACGCTTCCACAACCGGATCAACAAAAATTGATATCGGTGACAATGTGGCTCTTATTTCTGCGGCAGGTGATATTATCATTTCTACCAATACGTATGATAAGGCTGATGCTGAGGGAACGGCAACGTCGGGCGGTATAGGTGCCGGTTCGGGTGTAGATGTTACCACCAAAACCGGTAAAGACAATACGATTAATATCGGTAAAAATCTCTCAGTCGATGCTAAAGGCGCTCTCAATATACAATCGTATGCTCAAAACTATTCCGAAACGGAAGCAAACGGTCGTGCGTACGGCGGTATTGCCGCCGGTGGTGCGGTCGGTCGGGCCAAAGTTGACCAAAAATCAGGCATAAACATAGCGGATGCCGATGCCGAAAAGAAAATAAAGGCCGGTTCAATGACCGTTAAATCAATTATTGATAATGAGGTAAAATCCGACGTTTATGCCGGTGCCGGTTCAATTGCCGGTATTTCGGGTTCTGAGTCTAGTACGAGCATCAATTCCGTTAATAATAATTACATCGGCAAAAATTACGCCGTTGAAACAACAAACGGCGGTTATACACTATCTGCCGACGTTATGAACGGGTATAAGGGTTATGTGAAATCTGATTCCTATGGTGTTGTGACGGGAGCCATACCGTATTTGAATAACTATGTCAATTCAACCGTAAGCTCGGATTCCGAAGCGGATATCATTTCAAAAAGTGCAATTGCCGTTGCGGCATCAAATGAAATCAGAAAAGCATCTGTTTCCGGCTATGACTTATATGGCGGTGCCGGCGGTTTGGCCAGCGGTGCCGGCGGCTCGATCGGCGATACACTGATAATGAATACCACCGCAAAGTTGGGCGGTAATAAAGCTCGGGCGCAAGGTGATTTCGGCAAAGGCCGTATCAATGTCAGTGCTTATAATATCGTCGGTGTTAATGAAAAGGCTAATTTGTATTCACACGGCGGTATTGCCGGTGCGGATACGGATTCAATCGTTAAGCTCACGGCCAATGCAACAACCAGAATTGCCAACAAAGATATTTCAAACAGAGATGACCATATCAGTTATACGGCCAGAAACGATGTTGATATTTATACCAAAGTCAATGTCGAATCTTACGGCGGTGTTGCCGGTGCGGGCGGTAGAAGTGAAGCAACCAGCAGTTCTCAAAAGGCCGAGGTTATTTTTGATGCCGGTGCTAAGTCAGTTAGCGGCAGAGATACATATATTTCAGCCCTCAGTAATAAGAGCCTGGAGGCCTATATCAACGCCGAGACCGGCGGTTTAATCTCCATTGTCGGTGGCAGAGCCGATGCTCATAACTATGCTTCTCAAGCTTATGTGACCATCAATTCCGGTGCTGAGATTAAATCTTTTGATGTGATGAATGTCGAAGCGCTGAGCAGTACGCAAAAGTTGAGAGCCAAGCGTGATGCTTTGGCTTATGAACTCGGCTTTATTCCGTATCACGGCTCGGGCGAAGAATATACCGATAATAACAATTCATCGGGTATCATATTGAACGGCGCGATCGAAAGCGGTTTGGGTGCAAACCGAACCCTTGTTATCAATAAAGACGGTACAACGGTTTCCGAAAACGATAATATAAAGGTTTCTAAAGAAAAAGTCGGTGAAATTACACCTGCGGATATTGATGTAGATATTGATATTTACGAACAAAGTAAGACAAATGCGACTAAAGAATATAATGACTTCAAAGAAACGCAGGATAATTTGATTGAAGGTTATAAAACCGCAAGAAATAATGCCATAACCGAAAAGACTGCACGGGAAAAAGAAAATAAGAATTACAGTGACGGTATTGAAATATTGAATTTTTTCAATGATATGGCGACTACGGAAACATTTGATGAGCTTGCCGCACGTTATGCTGATTCCGAAGTAATCGAAATTATCAATTTGATTGAGGCAACTAAATCAGGTGATGCACAACAAATCACCCTTGCCATGCTGGCGTTGGTAGAAAAACAGCCGTCTGAAAGCATCGAAGCACTGCAAGAACATATTCAGACAAATAATAATTCCATTGCTGTTTGCGATGCAGCGATAGAAACAAATAATGCTCATATTCAGGAAGCGGAAGATAAGATCGCTTATGTAACAACACAGCATGAAAGACAAATAGCCGAATTAGATGCGTATATAAATGAACTTAACGCACAAAAAGCGGCAGCGGCAGGAAAAAATATTCCGGTTTATGCAATGCAGGTTGATACTGTCGAAGTTCGTTCGGGAGAAACAAATCTGGTCGGTATAGTATCGGGTTCAGGTTCGATTACGGCTCCGGGCAATAAGTTTTCAATTACCGTTGATAATAATAGTGTCAGCGATGTTGTTTACAATGACTTGATTATCGGCAGAAATTTAAAAGGTAGTATATACGGTTCATATATTGCGCCGTCGATTACACAAACCATAAGATATCAGGGAAGCTCGTACAAAATAACCATAACCAACCACGTTGATGCCAATGATCCGACCATAAATGTATCAAACGGCTACGGCGATATAGTTATTATCGGCAACATAGAAAACGTAAACGGTGCTTTGGATATTACCAACTATACCGGAAATATTATTTCCGAAGGTTCGTTGACGGTAAAAGATTTGCATATTAAAGCGCCGAATGGCGGATATTCTCAAGTATATGTCAATCAAGAAATGAAAACCGGCGGTATGTCGGGAACCGGTGCTATTGTTGCATCAGGCGATATTGACATTGCAGCCAAAACTATCAATGTTAACGGCTTAATTCAGAGCGGTAGCGAAATTAAAACGGTTACCATGCCTGACTTTAAAGTTGTGAAAGAAGGCGATAAATATTATCAGATTGTCAATGGTGTCAAAACCTTTATGAAACCGAGTGAGATAACCGAAGGTTACTATTACCTGACCTTAACCGGCGACACATCCGATTTGGCTTCAATTCAACAAATCAAAGCATACTTTAAGCCTTCTGATGATAACACAACGGAAAATGTTCCGGGCGAAATATTCTTGTTTAAGGCCGGTATCAGCGGTGGTAACGTTACGCTGACCGGTAATATTGTTAATGATAAAAACACCGGAAAAATTGTGATGTTAACCGGTTACGGTCATATTGATATTACCAATAACTCCGGTTATAATCTTGTTACCAGCGCTTTGAATGCCGATAACGAGATACGCGGAACACTTACCATCAATGACTTTAAATTATCGGCCGGAAATGACACGACCTTTGATAATATCAAACAAGCCGATTTGACGGAAGAATATTTGGCTTCTCATGCCGGTAAGTATACGGCTAAAGTAGATGAAAACGGCAATATCGTATCAACCGCCGACAATATTACCGACGGTAACGGTGCATGGGGCAGCTCAACTTCTTATACAAGAGATGACGGGGCAGTTGTTTATTCAACCACATATACACCTGGTAATGATGCGTATATGATGACACAAGCCGGTCAGGTAAAATCATATACGGTATATATACCACGCTCGTGGTGGACTGAATTCTGGTACGGCAAAAAGTATGAAGTCAGATACTATTACGAACAGCCGGTTTATGAAACGAAAAATAATCCGATCGGTGTTAATTTCCAAGGCTTTAGCTCACCGGTTATTAATATTGTGTCCAACGGCACAGCAGATGTGATTATGAACAACGCCATTAGTGCAATGGGCGGTAATGTTAATATAACTTCC
Organism: uncultured Alphaproteobacteria bacterium; assembly: GCA_947167235.1. Lineage (GTDB taxonomy): Bacteria > Pseudomonadota > Alphaproteobacteria > RF32 > CAG-239 > RUG410. The sequence goes on along the minus strand of CAMVHF010000055.1, from coordinate 473 downwards.
GGCGGCAGTATATTAACCAGAAACAGTAAATATGTTATTTCGGCGGATAATATAACTTTGACTGCGGCAGACAGTATCGGTGAAGCCGTAGCCGACAATGTTTTCAACCCGATACAGACGGCTGTTTACGGTAACGGTAAACTGACCGCAACGGCCGGATCCGATATTTATATTAACTTCCCGTATACGGATATAAGCAATATTGACCTTAAAGCCGGTAATTCTAACGGCAATGGCTTTATTTATCTGGCAACGGCAACGGGCAAGTTTGACGGAACCGGTAAAGAAGTTTCAATCAAAGCCGATGCTCTGGATTTGCATGCCGATACCATTGAGCTTAACGCAGCATACGATGATATTAATATTGATATTAACAAATTGAAGGCACGCGCCAAAGATGATATTACCATTACAAATAAGGATACTTTGGTCTTATCATCCATCGTAAGTGAAAACAAAGGGACGATCACGAT
>CAMVHF010000054.1 GCA_947167235.1 uncultured Alphaproteobacteria bacterium | reverse complement strand
GAGGTTTATGGCGGTCATGCGCACTTTTTGGTCGCCGTTGGTCGGGTTAGAAAATTTTGCCTCAAGGGCGAGATATTTGAAATCTTTGGTGCGGAGCATAACTTCCACCCCTTGGCAAAAGCCATTCCACCGCCGTAACTTCTGACAAGCCTCATGAACGTGCCGGTTCAGCTCATGTTCCAGATATTCCAAACTCTGCGTGAAGTCCTCAAAACTCCGCGTAACCTGTATGCTCTGCGGCGCGGTGGGCTCGTTGTTAACCAAAGATGTGGCAATACCGGTCAGCTCACTTTTGAGGTTTAATCCGTTGATTCCGAAGGCTTTTCTAATCCAGCCGTTTTCTTTTGCCACAAAATCTTTGATTGTGAAAATACCGCTGAACTTCATGTGTTCGCTGTTTTTGCGCCCGATACCGCTCACGTCCTCAATCGGCATTTCGCCCACAATATCCAAGATTTTATCCGGCGGAATAACAAATATCCCGTTGTTATTTTTGGCTTTATCGCTCGCTAGTTTTGCCAGCGTTTTGGAAGTTCCCAACCCGATGGAAACGGGAATTCCGACCTTATCCAAAACCGTCTGCCGGATATTTTTGATGATGTCGGTATAAGTCGAGTGATAAACTTTGTTGAGCGAAGTTAAATCAATAAACGCCTCATCAACCGAAGTGACTTCGACATCCGGACTGAAAGTCTTAATCGTGTCCATCACTTCTTTGGAAATCTCGATATAGCGGTGGTGGCGCGCCGGAATACAAATCGCGGCCCTAAAGTTCGGTTTAACCTGAAAATACGGTTGCCCCATTTTAATGCCCAGCGCCTTAGCTTCCTTTGAGCGCGACACGATTATGCCTTTACTGGTGCTACCTGTCATAACGCACACCGGCTTGCCTTGCAAATCGGGATTATCCTTCCGTTCGCAAGAAACGAAAAAGCAGTCACAATCAACCAAAGCTATAACGTGCTGGCGCATTTTACCTCTTCAATGTTCTATTTCTGTTCTATTATTAGCGCGGAAATTTTCGGAGTCAATAAGTTCATGATGATTTTACCATATTTTCTCCGTTTGGCTGTGTTAAATAAAACCTTTTGAGGTAAATACAGATTTTTAGAAAATATATCATTTTTTCTAAAATTACTTCTGTTTATATTTCAGATACTTTAAGGATTTTTTTATTTTTGCATTGATAAACTTTTATCAAAATTAAGAAAGGATAAAACGTGAAAATTTTAGTATTAAACGGTCGTTCTACCAGACAATGAAAGAAAAGCAAATGAAAAAATTTTTAATGGCGGCTTTAATAGGATTATTACCGATCCCCAATCTTGTTTTTGCTAATGACGTGCGGGTAATTCCTTATCCGAATGGACTGGATATAAAATCCGAAGGTGCTTCTGCGGCACCCCAAGAAATAACTCACAAAGCCTCACCCTATTTTAACATGCCTGATGTTTTTGAACTCACCTCTAACGATCATTTGACAATTTTGACGCATTATCCGACATATCAGCAAACAACGGAATATTCTTGCGGTCCGGCAGATGCACTGACCATTTTATGGTATTATGGCAAGAATGATGTTACCGAAAAAGAATTGATCGAAAAAATGGGAGCAAGTTTTGAAACCGGAACCACTGTGAAGGGGATAGCAAATTACTTTAACAGCCTTGGCTGGAATGTTAAAACAAACCTTGAGGAAAAATCATTTGACGATTACGAGGAATTTGCTGATTTTTTGCAGGAAGAATTAAAATCGGGGCATCCGATTATGGTAGAAAATGTTTTTATGGGTGGACATTGGCGTGTTATTATCGGATATGATACAATGGGAACAAAAACAACCGCTGATGATGTTCTGATTTTTGCCGATACTTACGATGTGGCAGACCATAACCAAGACGGATATTCAATTGAAAACGGAGAAAACTTTTTCTGGACTTGGTTTGACTATCAAGTATTGCCTGAAAATGAAAGGAAACAACCGTTTGTCGTGGCATATCCGACCAAAACCGATGAATTATAAAATGTATCATTGGAAGTATCTCTTTTCTGATTTGTTCAAGAGTGGCGAGGATATGGGATACGAACTTGGGCAGGTAAGAGGCTAGTATTATCAGGGCGAAATGGTCTGAGTGAGCTTGGGTCCAAAAGTATCTATTTTGGTGCGGCGGGCGGTATCTTTTCAAAAATCATCAAAAGTGACATCTTGGTCGCATCAAACGAATCTTTTGCAAATACCCGCAAACATCTGGCTTTCGCGTCCCCTTTAAAACAGAAAAAAAGAGGAAGTATATCTTTCCTCTTTTTATTATGGTGGTGAATTGAGATTGAAATGGCAATTACGGATACTTTAAAGCAAGTATGCCCTTTCGTATAACCGGCGGCGGCAACATATTGATTTATTTATATAATTGAAACAATGAGTTAGCCAAAAGCATAATTAAAAGTATCATTTTTTATGTCGCAACTTTGGACTTTTAATGCATAAAGTTGAACCAACGACCAGATTGTTTTTCACTACCTTGTGAAAATTCTACATTTCATCAAACAAATGTAATCCGGAACATTGATGTCCAACAATGCGGTACCTGCTACTTGCCGAATCTCCATGTGAAACCGGCTTGGATACCTATACCGTCTCTACCACCGTCCATCAAATCAGTTTTGATGTATCCTGTATATTTTTCACCCCACATCTTCTGAATCCCTGCGCTGTATTTTGTATAGGATTTAACGGATAATTCAGGAAGCGCAACATCATTTGCCTTAAATTTTGTATCATCCATACTGTTCCATATTCTTGCAACGCTTGCATATGGCTGCCAACCATTTTCAAGATTGCCGATAAATTTCACTTCCGGCTGCAAATGCAGAGCATACAGCGGATCTCCATCCACTTTCACGCCTGCGGCATTCGTATACTTAGATGTATCTACAATTGAATATGACATCAGCATATTTGGTTGAACGATGAATCTACCGTCAGCAAATTTTAAATTGTAACCTGTCTTTGATGCAAGACCACCCATATACATTGTAAAATCTTCCGAACCATACATGGTTTTTGCTTTTGCCCTGCTTGCACCGACATTAAAGGTTAAGCCTGTAAAGAAATTGTTTTTATAGACCATACCGGATACACCAAGCGTTCCGCCTCTTTGATTAATACGTACACCATTGTATTTCTGGCGAGAGCCGTTATACCCGACATATCCTCTCAATATACCATTCCAACCGTTGCCGATATGAGCAACAGGTGAATCTTGACCGGCAAATAAACCATATGCATCATTAGACACTTTCGGTCCGTTCTTTAATCCTACTTTTTCATTTCCGCTGTAAGGTTTAATCCAAACATTTCCTTTATTCAGCGTGCTGATAGTTTCATCACCGGACGACATACCCTCTAAGTTAGTCTGTTCGGATAACATAGATGTATCAAGATTATTAAACGCTTCATCATAAGACTGCAATTGCGCTAAATAGCCGCCCATTTGCGCTGCTACAGGTGCAACCATCACAGCAGGGTTAAAGTCTTCGTATTCATCCCCCGTACCGACAAAATTCAACATTAATCCGTCCGGCGTTTGTTGAACACCGGCATTCATTTTTCTAATCGGCGTTAATACATTGCTGTATTTTGCCGTTACGTGAGCAACCAAATCATCTGTTGCTTGCAGATTATTCAATCCAATCGTTTGAGATAAGTTAATCGACTTGCTACTTTGCGCAATTTCACTCATACCTTGAATAGCCAAATCTGTTAAGTATTCATAACCGCCTTCGGTAGCAGACACAAAGTTATCTGACTTGCCTGTCATTGCATTAACATCTGCTTTTAATTGAGAACCGTCAGCGAAAGTCGCATTATTAAATATTGAATACCCGCCGTTCATGGCATTTAATGTAGCATTTTCTGCTACAGAAATCGGACCTGCCATATTTGAAGCATCGCCCGTATTCAACTGACCTGTCGCCAAATTGATGGCGGAAGAAACCGTAACATTCGGACTGATATAAAAGTCTGTACCGACATCACTGCTTGATTTGGCCGTTCCTGCGTTACCGTTAAGTGTTAACGTCCCTGTTCCGGAAACGTTGTTATCAACTAGCATTGCACTTGAATTTGTATCAACATTAACTGATGCACCTGCTGATATTGTAACGTTCGCTGCACCTGTACCTTCAAAATCTTTTAACAAATCACTTGTTGCAGCTTGACCGTTTGTTGTATTAATATTAACTGTTCCACTGTCAGCGGCAACTAACGGTGTATATACTGTAGAACTTATATCAATAGAGCCTGTTCCTGAATTTTTTACAGATGTAAACGCCCCTACATCGCCGCCGCTTATGGCAATCGTACCTGCACCTGAGTTGTCTATTGTATCCGTGACAACAAATCCGCTTGTTATAGCAATATCATCGCCTGCTTCTGTTGATGTGTTTTTAATTTTAGTTGCTATAACATAGCCGTCTGAGATTGATATATTTCCTGCTTTGTTATCAATAGTCTCTGCGCCGATAATTCCATCTGTTATATTGGTATTACCACCGTTATTTATAATGTTAGTCGTCGCATTAACACCAACTGTTGCACCGTCAAAGTTAGTGGTACCACCATTATTTGTAATATTTGCAGCATCAACATTACCGCCCGAAAAGTTTGCAGTTCCTTCAGTTGTAATTGAGACTGCTACAATATCTCCGTTATTATCTAATGTTCCGGATGCCGTAACATTAACATTTATGGCAGTTATTTTATCGTTATTTGTTAATTTGCCTGTTGTTGCTGCAGCGGAATTGTTTTGGCCAATATTGACATCAGTTTGAGTAATGTTCTTTGAGTTTGTCAAAACATCACCTGAAATATTTGTAGTGCCTGTGCCTGTAATCACATCTTGCAAAGCACCGCCCGCTATTTCATAATTTCCGTTGTTTGCAACTGCTCCGATATTATCTGCATTAGATTTCAAACTTCCGCTTGCAACTGTGACATTTCCAAGTTGTCCGTCTGTATTATCTAAAGAACCACCGTTAACTTCTGTTGTTGTTGAAATTTTTGCTTTGTTATTAACAGTTCCGGTAACCTCGGTTGAACCTGCGCCTGAGATATTATTATTAAGATTGCCGCTTGTAAGTGTTAATTTTTTAGTATCTGCAACGGTTGTTTCACCACCCAAATAATCAGCAGCAGTTAAAACATCATCAATAACAGCGATATTTCCACCTGTGATTTTTTGACCTAATGTTCCGCCATCAAGTTGAACAATATTGTTGTTTGTAACAGCACCACCCAATTTATCTGCGGCCGTTGTCAAATGTCCACTGCTTGCAACAGTTACTTCGTTATCTATTGCAGAGCCTGTTGTATTCGTAACAACTCCGTTTATGACTGTTGATCCGTCACCTGAAATTGAGTTTTGAATATCTCCACCGGTTAAAGTTAAACCGTCAGTGGCATTATTTGTAATCGCCCCTGTAACATCACTTGCACTTGTTGTTAATTTAGCACCTGTTGCTATTTCAACTGCAGATGCAATTGTTCCGTTATTTTGTGTGTTACCTTCAAATTTAGTTAAACCTGTTCCGTTAATTGTTCCGGCAACAGTTGTCGGCGTTTCATCTGTTCCGCCTTTAATTGTTAAAGTAGTCTCTGCTGAATTTAATGTAACAGTACCGCCGTTTATTAAAGTATCAGTCGTTATATTGCCGGTTGTCGTCAATGTTTTTGAGCTTGCAACTTCAACATTACCTTGAGTAATATTACCGATATTTGTTATATCATTGGTAAATTCAATTGTTCCGGCTCCTGTAACATCACTTGTGTTTGATGTTCCCGTAATCTTTAAATCACCTGCGTTTATAACACCGTCTGATGCTGTTATACTTTCTGTTTCAAGCTTTGCTCCTTCAAATATTTCAACATCCTTTTGAACAATACTGTCAATCTTTGAAGTTCCTTGTATAACATTGGTTGTACCTGTCGTCGCATTATCATTAGTTACTGTTCCGATAATGTTATGACCGCCTAAATTCAAATCTCCTTTGTTTATGATATCTGTTGTGTTGCCGTTAAATTTAATATTAGTAAGATTAACTATTCCTACATTATCTATAGATGTTTTAAATCCACTGACTGTCGTTTCGGGATTGCCGTTTGCATCAACAGTACCTGCCAGTGATATTATTTGCTCAGAATCTGCAATTATAATACCGTCTGCTGATTTATCATTTGAATCGCTTGTAATATTATGTCCATCGGTTGAAACAGATAATGAATTACCTTGCATCACCGCATCATCGATGGTTTCATTTTCTACCATTGAATACAATTTTATACTGTTGTCAGATTCAATCGCTCCCTGTAAACCGCCGTAATATGTTGTAGCTGATAAAAATCCATAGTCTCCACTTGTATAGTATGAAAAAAGCATGCTTTTAGGAGTTGATAACGAATTAGCAAGAGTTATGGTTGTTTTTGAAAAATCCATATTATTTTTAGCAACTTCACCTGAGGCAACCAGTGTTGTTATTACATCATCAGGATAATTAGCAAACCTGATATTGCTTACGCTGATTTTACCTCCACCTGCTATTGAGTTAGCACTGATAACATCTGCACGACCTACATTGCTTATAATATCATCCGGTTTTAAATCTATCGCAATATTCAAATTTTTGCCGTTAGTGGTATCAATATCACCTAACTTAACACCTCTGTCATCCTCGCCGAGTGTACTTGTTTTACCATCTTGAAGGCTCAATATACCGTCACCTGAAATTAATTTCATGGATGAAATATCTATATTGCCGTGAGTATCGGCTTTTGAGGTTACATCAAATATACCGCCTGAAAGTTTTACATCGTTATCAGTAATTGTTTTACCATTAAGATTAATTGTTACGCCATCAGCTGCTGCAATTTCAACAATACCACCGCTTGAGTATGTTGAGCCTAAAATATTTTGGCCGATTAAACCGTTTGTCGCATTGTCAAATACCAAAGTACCATCATTTATAACAGTAGAAGTTCCTGTTAAATTAGCCGTATCAGCAGTTAATTTTCCGCCGGTTTCTATGTTTACGGCCTGAGAGATTGCAGCAGATATGTTTGCAAAACCGACCTCACCTTTGATATTTGTTGTTCCCTCTCCGCTAACTGATGATGCAAAATTTCCGCCCGTTAGATTTAAGTTTCCGGCATTTGAAATACCGTCCGTTGCCGTCACCTTATCAGCCGTTGTCGTCAAACCTTGACCAACATCAATTATCACGGATTTTTGCGAAAGTGCTTTTCCTAAATTGTTTGTAACATCGCCTTTTATATTGGTTGTACCGTCTCCTGTTATGTCGGACGCCAAATCTCCGTTTGTAATATTGAAAGCACCTGCGTTAGCTATGCCATTTATTGTAGTTACCTTACCAGCATCTGTTGTGAAACTTGCTGAACTATCTATAATCACAGAATTTTGCGCAATCATTTTTCCTGAATCATTTCTCACATTACCCGTGATTTGAGTGTTGCCGATACCTCTGATAACAGAAGCAAGATTCCCTCCCGTTAAATTCAAATTTCCAGCGTTTGATATACCGTCCGTTGCCTCCACCTTATCGGCGGCTACCGTTAGACTTGCAGTATTCTCAATTATCACGGACTTTTGCCAAATCGTTTTACCTGATGTGTTTGTGACATCACCTTTGATATTTGTTGTGCCATTCCAGTTGATAGCAGAGGCAAGATTTCCGCCCGTTAAATTCAAATTTCCGGCATTTGATATACCATTCATTGTCGTCACTTTATCAGCGGCTGTTGTGAAACTTGCGGTATTCTCAATCGTCACGGAATTTTGAGAAATTGTTTTACCTGACGTATTCGTTACATCACCTTTGATATTTGTATCTCCTCCTCCGCTAACGGATGTTGAAAGATTTCCGCCTGTCAAAGTTAATACACCACTGTTTAGAACGCTCTCAGTCAAATGTAAATTATCGGCATTAGTCCTAAACTCCCCTTTTTGAACAGATAATGCTTTTTGAGTAAAACTACCATTGTTATCAAATACTGAAGTTTCTGTACTACCATCTAGGATAAATGTTGAGCCTAGAGGTGAACTTGAAGTACCTGAAATAGTGCCGTTATTTGAACCGCCTTTGGTTATTAACCATGCATTATTTTCTAATGTACCTGCTTTTACTTCTAAAGTATCAGTCGTAACAACGGCATTAAAGATGACTTTGCCGACACTGTCTGCGGAATCATTAACAGTTGTCTTGAAATTTCTTCCTTCAATTCCGCTGCCGATAGTTATTGTATGTGTATCATCTTTTGAATTTAGTGCCAATGTCGCAGGTCTGCTTTCTGTTCCTGACATATAGATATCATTTGGAGTTGATGCTCTCATATTTATAGACACATCTCCCGTTGAATAAATCGCACCGCCTAAGTCCGTTGCCGTATTTGTCTTGAAGTTTGTATCCGTAGCAATCAAATTTCCTGAATTGTAAATAGCACCGCCTCTGCTGGCATTGTTGTTTACAATTTCGGAATTATTGATATTTATCTCTACACCATTATTATCAATGATGAATGCACCGTTTGAACCTGTTAAAAAGTTTGTAACAGTCGCATCATTAACAGTTAATTTTTGTGTATCGGTTGTTGCCACAATACCACTGTGATTTTGACCGTCTATTTTATAGTTGTTCATATTGATCGTCAAATCAGCACTGTCATGACCTATATTTCCTATATTTTCCGCAACAAGCTCATCCTTTGCCGCATTGAAAATTCTTTGAGCAGGAGATATCGCATTAGTAACCTCTTTAAGAGTTACATCTCCCATAAAGTTCAATATACCTGTACTCGGAGCATAACCTAAAGTCCAATTTGTTTTACCTTCTCCTGTAATATTATTACCAACGGATAGCCAAATTTTTCCTTTAGTATATTCATCTGCAATCAACACACTTCTGGGTGATGTAAATGTCCCGCCTCCGGTAACGATATTTATACCATTAATTATAATATTTCCGCTGCCGCCGATAGCTCCGCCGCTAACCAATTTGTCTGAGGTTTGATTGGCCAGATTGACATCAATGAGTGCATGTAATGTGCCGTTTAATTTTGTATAAACGCCCAAGCTGACATTTTCAATATGATCATTTTGTGAATCAATACGTGTATTATCTCCCCAATGGACCTCAGCAGCGTTAGTAAACCCCGTTCCATATATAGATGGAGCCCTGTCATTTTGCACAAGTTTGCTGGTACCGGCCTCAAAATCAATCTCACCTTTAATACCCGACATATCTTCTCCGAGGGCAAGTGTTCCGCTACCTTTTTTAACCCATTCCCAACCGGCATTATTCTCATCGGCAAGTCTGTCATACATCCATATTGTTCTGCCTGCTTTTGCGTCAAATTCAACATAATCGTCATTAAAAATAGCATTTGATTCACCGCCGGCAACTTCTAAAATATTTTTATAGTCATCTCTTCGAAGAGTTGTTACATTTTGTTTGTTGCCACTAAAGGTAATATCGTGTGTATTATCGGTTGCAACAATCAAATTATTATCCTTAACATATATCGCCCCGCCTTTTCCTTCGGTCGTATAGTTATTAATAAAATTACCTGTTACCGTTAATGTACTACTGGAATGAAAACCATTGCCACCGTCAAAATAAATCGCACCACCACTGCTACTTGCACTGTTACCCTCAAAATTGCCGATAACTGTCATATTCCTCGCGCTTTCAGCATAAATGGCGCCACCTACGCCTGCAGAGTTATTTGTAAAATTGCCGGTAATTTTGCCTATTCCCGATGTATAATCGAAAGTTCCGGCCCCGACATAAATCGCACCACCGCCACTACCTGCAGTGTTGCCTGTAAAATTACCGCTGACAGACTCTATTGCAGGTCGAACAAAGTTATAAATAAAC
>CAMVHF010000053.1 GCA_947167235.1 uncultured Alphaproteobacteria bacterium | reverse complement strand
GCCTTATAGGCGTATAAGAAGAACCGCCGGCTAAGCCGGCGGGTTCCTTTTTTTTTGTGAGGAATACTAATAGAATTTAAGAGTTACTAAATTATTATCACCTGTTTTGCAAACAGTAGCGGCGACATTGACAGGCATTGGTACAGATACCGTAGCACCATTAGGGCAAGCTATGGCTCTATTTGCGTTTTGAGCCCCTGCGCATCCGACCACAGGATCTTCCTCATCAGAGTTTGTCACAATAGATATTAAACCCGAAGAAGAACCGGATCCCCAGTCATAAGTAGAAAGGGCCATACAAGCTTCTTCAGGCAGTCCTAATAATGCAATACTAAAGGCTTTATTATCACCGGCAGCTTTTTTACCGACAGCCCATATATCAACAGTACCTCCAAACGGATTTTCTAAGCTTGTTCCGGCAGCATTCCACATTTCATCCGGTACAAGATGAGATTTTTTAACGAGCGCTGCCGATGAACAAGGCGAAAAACAACTTAAGCCGTTATAATTTCTCTGACTTCCGAACAAAGTCCTGACATTACCCACAATTTGCGTAACCTGATCTGCAGTTTTATTAATCTTATATTGCATCATGGCTTTAGAATAACCGGCAATACCACCGACAGACAGAACGCCGATAATGGCAAGTACACCGAGCATTTCAATCATGGAACGACCGGCTTCGTTATTTGAATTAACCATAATTATCTCCTTGTATATCAATAACCGTTTTTGATCATACTGCCAGAGATTTAACATAAAGTAAAGTATGAAAAAAGTAATAGTTATGTTATGCTTCCGAGCGTAAGCGAGGTCAAGGCATCCGGGACGGTTTTGCACTTTCTCACGAGATCCTTTGACGGCGATTATATCGCCGAGGGATGACAATACAGAACCGGTCATGCCCGACCTGATCGGATATCTCAATCGGTTTGGCACCGGTGCCGGTTGAATGAGATTCCCCATCAAACGGGGAATGACATTTATTTTTATAGTGTCACCGCTCGACGGTAACACCATAAAAGAATCCTAAGTGATTGATTTTTAGTTGACAATCAGGCTAAAAAACGTTATCCTAATAAATTGAAAATTGTATAACTTAAATAAAAATTATAGACATTAAAAATTATGGATTTAGTTGAAAAACTTAAAACTTTGGATCAGCAAGCGCTGATTCGAGATTCGTTTGCGAAAGCAACTCCTGTAGCCCGCAAGGTCGCTATGTATCGAATGAAGCAAGAGGGTAAATCATTCGGCGATATTGAAGATGAGTTCATTGACATTATCGGCATTGAGTCAAGACTATATGATAACATGAAAAAGTCGCTCGTTGAGCACGTTTTGCGTCACGGTCTGGATGTCAAATCACTTGATTTGTTTGATGAGTTTATGAACTTGCCGTACTTCGATAAGAATATGATTAACTCTGTGCTTCGTAAGGTGCGTCGCGCCTATGTTCAAGACCAGAATAATCGTAATCTGGAATACCTGATTGCCAAGCTCAATGAGTATTTGCATAAGGTTGATGAGCTCGGTAAGACCGCCTACGAAATGGTGATGTCCGGTAAGAACCCCGACTTTGATACTTGGAGTGACAAAATGGTGATGCAGGACGCCCTGTTTGAGGAAAATAAACAATTCCTGAAACAGACGTTGCACCACCTGCGCACCTTGAAACAAAATAAGGTTAAGCTGGGTGTTGCCGATATTCGTATGTTGATGTACTATAAGGACGGATGCCGCCGTGAAAAGCTGTATTATCAGGTCGAGGAGTTAATCATCGAGATTTACAACCATCTGGATACAGAGAAGGAACGACAGGAAATCTATCCTGAAATCTGTGACTTTGTGGCAGATGTTGTTCCGCAAATCGGTTATATCTCGGCCAATATGGTTATCTTCATCTGTGCGCGCGGTTTTATCAGCGAAAGCAGCCGCAATCTTTTGATAAAGATTAAGCCGGTTGTGATGAGGCTCGGTATGTATCCTCTGATTACCACACCGTTCGAAAGCTACTATCGTGCGGCCGTGAAGAATCTGGGCAAAGGTGTTCTGACCGATACTGATGACAATGTACTGGCTATCATGCAAGCCTACAAAGGTCTGCCCGATGACATAACGAAATCTTGGAACGCGCTTAAAAAATCCTGACCTTAGTCCCCGTATTTGCCGTTGTTGCAATACGGGGACTTTATATTCTTTAGTTTTATATTGATTGAAAAATGTAAAATGCATCTTAAATATAAAGTGTTCCGAGGTAAACTGTGATGTCTTTAAGCAATTAAATTCTAAACCGTTTAACGGAACCGGCGCTAAAAAAACATCGTAACAGGACAAATAATTATCTTAATTATTTGACCGAGTATGCTGGAGCGTCTGACCGTTCTTTAAGAGTTGTTAAGACGGTTGCGCGGTATGACGCAATTTTAAGTCTTTTACAATATTCAAAGAGCGGAGGAAAAGGAGCTTGGATTTATTCCGGCTCCTTTTTTCGTTGCAGAAATCACTGCATAAACACAGAAAATTGTTTATAATTGCATAAAAAGAGATATAATAACTCCAAGAATAGGAGATCAAAAATGCGTTATACCAACCTGCTTACACTGTTAATGATGATGCCTTTAGCCGTTGCAAATGCGCAAGTTCCTTCAATAGAGGATGCCGGAAATACCCAAACGGAAGCAAAATTGTATAACTTTTCACCGGAGCTGCTGACTGCCGCCGAAAATTGTTCGGAATATCAGGAAGATTTTACGCTCAATAATCCGGAATTGGCTAATCAAACCGAAGACGGCGAAACAAAACAACAAATAACGGTTAAAATTAACGGCTGGCAAGACGAACAATGCTCATTTTATATCGAATATATCTATAAAAAAGATGAACAAGTATTGCCGGAAGCTAAGCGGCTTAAGTGTGACATTGTACAAGATGATTTAAACGAATTGGTTGCCGCCATGAAAGATAAATCAACCGAAATGTATGATGAAACTTTTTATATACCGCAGTACGATGAAAACGGCCAGCAGACCGGCTCGGTCGAGCAACCGATATCGGGTAGCCATTTCGATGTCAGTTTTGCGCAGGTTAAAGCATTACTTTGTCAGTCGGAAGAATTCACGGCGGTTGAAGAGCAGCAAGAGGAAGATCCTGAAGCCAAATTAACTCCGGAAGAATATGCCGCTCGCTATAATTTATTTACGCCGGAATTTATGCTTTCACTGCAAAATTGCACGGCAAACAGCGAGCATAAAAATATCGACCGATTAGACCATAATATTGAAGTTATAGGTAAAGAAAAAAATCGCTGTCATGTCAAATATGATATGTTTGATATGTATATTCCGCTTGAAATCATATCAGGCATACATGGTTTTGACGATGTGAAAACACTATTGAAAAATAAGGAAATTACCAAATATCATCATAAACCTGAATATATGTACGACGGGTTGGTGCATGCTTATAACGCGTGTCATAACAAACATTCATATTACGGCGCCAAAGAGGTTAAACGCATGAATGACATTTTGATAACGCGCGGTATGAACGCCGTATATGACGGCAAAGCTTGTGTTATCAATTTAACCAATGATGTTGAAATAGAGGGTGAAACAACCGATTACAGCACAATGTGCCGCCTGACCGATAAAACTATTGAAGAACTTTGGCCGATATTAGAAGAAGTTCTGACAAAGTACGGAGAGGAGGGGGCATTCGGACCGAACGGACGTTTTCGTATCAGCAAGGCCGCGATCGAAAATAAAGAAACACATGATGCCGATTTGGCGTTGATGATGTATATGCAGCAAGAAGAATATTGCAAGCGCGCGAATTTCGATAACTGATTAAAAATAAAACCGCCCTTATGAAAAGAGCGGTTTTACTTTAATGAAAAATGATTAGTCTTTGATGAGTCCCGAGCGGGTACCTTTGTTGTTAATCGTCAAATCCTTCATGCGATTCTTACGAGCGGTGGTGTAAGAAGTATGCACCCAACCGTCGTTAGGATCGGATTTGTCATTGCCGTAGAACTCGAGAATGAGCTGGTCGTACGTCAGGTTTTGGGCTACCCATTGAGCAAGCTCAAAGTTATCAAGCCCCATAATCTCGTAATCGACAGCTTCACAACGCATGTGCTGCGAAGTTTTGCTGGCACCTCTGACGGCAGCATTGAGCTTTGGCGAACGATATCCGGAGTTGACGCGTATCGGACGTCCGAAATGGTTGCGAACGGGCTGCAAGATGTTTACCGCAACTTGGCGCAATTTTTCAATACCCGCCTCATTGGGAAGGTTGAAGATTTTACGCGCTGTTGCCGTAGCCGAACGAACAAGCTCCCAAAGCGTGAAGTTATTCGAAAGCCTGTAACGCCGCAGATCGGATTCGGTGGTTAAATTCAGCTTACGATTGCCATTGACCGAATAGGATACATGTATCCACGGGTCATCATGGCAAAGCGGACTGTAATCATCAAATTCGAACATCAGAATGTCGTATTCCAAATTTTCGGCAATCCACTTGACGACAGAGCGCGGGCTGATACCTTTAATCTTGAAATCGACACCTAAGCCTGTCAGATGCGTTGAGTTTGGGGCATCACCGAGTTGTCGTCCCAAACGCGGGCAGGTAAAACCTTTAACAATGCGTACGGGTCTGCCGAAGTGATCGCGAACAGGTTGCAAAATCTGCCGACAGAGCAGTCTCAGTAACACAATGCCGCGTGCATCGGGAATGTTGTACCAATCATGATAGTCTGCAACCGGATGGTAGCAGAACTCATAGAGAGTGAAATTCGGTGAAAGGCGGAGTTTTTTAGCCTCACCTAAAGTCATTTGTCTCATAAATAATCAGGATTAAAAATTAAACAATAAAATATTTTAGTTGCAACCATCTTATGATATATGGCGAAAAAAATCAAGTATTTTGTCAAAAAAATACCGTTGCAGACCGGTTAAGGCTGCAACGGCATAAGTCAGTAAGCGTAATCCTTAAACAATAAGGTTTGGCACAGAATTTTGAAATCATGCAACCAAGATTGAGTTTTGATATACGCAATGTCAATTTCGAGATTATGCTCGCGTCCGAGAAGCTGGTTAGCTCCGGTAATACCGGGACGTATCACACAGCGCAAATCCGACAAAGTAATATCGTCGTATTCGGCAATACGCTCCTTGGTTAACGGACGCGGACCGACTAAGCTCATATCCCCGATAAGCACATTGAAAAATTGCGGAAATTCATCAAGATGTGTTTTACGGATGAACTTACCGACCGGTGTAACGCGTGCATCATTTTCAACTGCTTTCTGTGGGCCGGCTCCAACATACATCGAACGGAATTTATAGCAAGTGAATTCATTGCCAAAAAGACCGACGCGACGATGCTTGAAAATAATCGGACCTTTAGAAGTCAGCTTAATGATAACCCCGAGCACAATATACAGAACAGGCAAAATCGTTACACAGATAATGAAAGAAACAACAATGTCTGTGGCGCGTTTGGCAAATCTGCCCCAAATTGTTTTCGGACGATACATCAGCGGCGTAATGCGGTGAGCATACAAGTAAACCTTTCTCAAAAATGAAATATCAGCGGCAACCAGCATTTCATACAAAAATGATACGAATACCGCTGCAAAAAATAATATGTACAATAGTTCCATAAGTTAATAATTTAGTGGTTATCTTTATATTTAGCACAAAACGACTCTTTTTGCAAGTTATGAATAAACTGAAAATCCTCTTGAAGTTTACAAATGAAATCATATAATTTTAAATGTCATAACAAATAAAAGGAGTAATAATATGGAATTTTACAGATGCAGACATTGCGGTAATATGATCGCTTTTGTTAAAAAATCGGGCGTACCGGTTATTTGCTGCGGCGAAGAAATGCAAAAAATTACCGAAAATACGGTAGAAGCTTCAACCGAAAAACATCTGCCGGTTATCAAACGTGAGGGTTCTAAAGTAATCGTTACCGTCGGCAGTATAGAACATCCGATGGAAGAAAAACATTACATTGAATGGATTGCGTTGGAAACTAAAGCCGGAAATCAGCGTAAAATTTTACAACCGGGACAAAAACCTCAAGCCGTATTTTATATCGCCGAAGATGATGAAGTCATAAAGGCGTATGAATATTGTAATATTCACGGTTTGTGGTCAACATCTCTCTGAGAGTGTAAATCTGATATTTATTTAATTGCCGGTGCGGTAAGAATTTAAAACCGATTGCTTTAAATATTTAGTTGACATCAGCAAAAACAATCTTAAAATGACAGAGATTTTTGTATAATGAAAATACCGATTATGTCATGATAAAAGATTGTTTCAGGTATGACGGAGCAGTGAAAACAATCTGCCTGTCTGATGGCCGCGTCAAAATTAAACTCGCCGCCAAAACACGCACACATGTCGCTGCAATGGGAAAATACAATCCGGACGCTTCGGAGGAACCGTTTCACGACTGTGTAGATGTAGATGAACTGCTTGATAGCTTTAATGAAAACACGCGCAAAAAAATCAGCTTGTTGAAAAAAGGTTCACCTATCAGCATTTTCTACAATATCAACGAAGACGATAAAATTTACATTCAGTTGCAAATCTGATTTTCAAAGAGCACTTTCCCCGATAAAAAGGGCAAAGTGCTTTTTGTATGTCTGTTTATAAACCTGTGGATAACTCTGTGGATAAAATGAGAGCGATTTATCTTAAAAACTTTATTGACAGAATTTATCAGGCGTGTTAATGTCTGCCCGAATTATTTCTAATTAATATAAAGATTATGAAAAATGTAACTTATTACACGGGTAAATTGGTTTGCTGTACCCCTAAAGCCGAAAAGATTAATATTCTGCTGGCTACCAAAACCAAAACCGAACTTATCAAAAACGGATGCCGTTTGCCTGAAAAGTCTCAGCGCCATCAAGGTTATAACACATGGTCAGTTGCTCCTGAGAATTTTCCGCAAACGCTGACAAAACTCCTCGCTCACGAACAGCCGGAAATCTTCGTCTTTGTTGAAGAGGACGGCGTAAAAAAAAGAGTCATAGTGAAAGTGGCTTAAACAAGTCCCGTCAGTCGCTTCGGCGATTAGCGGGCAATTTTTATTTTAAGGTACCTTTTGTCGGCTTTCAGCTTTTCAACTTCTAAAACGCATTTTTTATATGCGGCGGATTCAGTGCCGAATCTTTGGGCAATTTCATCAAGCCGCTCGGTAAAGGTAAAATCCTCACCGCTCGGACCTGTCATCATATCGGCACAGTTTAACAGGAATAATTCATCAGACATATTTTCAATAGTTTCATCGCCGTGCAGAGCAACTTCATGCCAATGAATATACCCCGCACGCTTAAGTATTGCCCCGCCGGTAGCCGCATGCGTTGCGTTATCTTCGGCAAATTCGTAACCGAAATCATGTAAAACGCCCAATAAAAACATATCTTCGATAAATTTCGGATCATCGGGTTTAAATTTTGCCGCTAACAATTTGGCTTTGCGTGCCACGCCTAAAATATGTTGCCATCTGTTTTGAGTTATCATAATTGTCTCCGAATCTTTCTTTCTATTGTTCGCATAAAGTATAAACGACTTTTAAGGCGTCGGCGGCCGAGGAGGTTATTCCGCCGGCATAACCGGCACCTTCACCGCACGGGTACAGGCCTTGGATGTTGCTTTGCATAGTCTCATCACGAACTATTCTGACAGGTGACGAACTGCGGGTTTCTACGCCGGTTAAAACGGCATCATAACTGTCGTAGCCACGGAGTTTTTTAGCCATTTCGGTAATTCCCGCACGCATCGCCGCCGAAATTTCCGTCGGCAGAATTTGCGCTAAATCGGTTAATTGAATGCCAGGCTGATAAGACGGCTTAACATCGCCGATGTCGCGGCTTGTTCGCTGTTTTAAGAAATCACCGACAAGTTGCGCCGGTGCGTGATAGTTTTCACCGCCCAATCTGAAAGCGGCTTCTTCAAGCTTGCGCTGAAAATACATACCGGCCAACGGTTCGTCCGAGCCGAAATCTTTTTTATCAACGCCGACGAGCAGGGCGGCATTGGCATTTTGCTTATCGCGGGCAAATTCGCTCATTCCGTTGGTAACAACGCGACCGGTTTCAGAAGCGGCAGCAACTACAGAGCCGCCCGGACACATGCAAAATGTATAGACCGAGCGTCCGTTCGGTAAATGCACGGCCAGTTTATAATCGGCAGCCCCCAAATAAGGACTTTGGGCGGCTTTACCATATTGGGTGCGATTAATCAGTTCTTGCTTGTGTTCGATTCGCGCACCTACGGAAAAAGGTTTCTGCTCCATATAAACACCATGCCGATAAAGCATTTCAAAAGTGTCGCGCGCACTATGACCGATGGCCAAAAAAACACGATCAGCCGGTAATTCATAAAATTCATCGCCATGCTGAATTTTAAGAGCTTTCAAATGGTTATCGGAGATAGTTAAATCGATAAGTTTGGAGTTGAAACGATATTCACCGCCCAGTTCAAGGATTTTTTTACGAATATTGCGAACGACGATACGCAGATTATCGGTACCGATGTGCGGTTTGGCCAGATACAGAATTTCTTGCGGGGCACCGGCGGTATAAAGTTCTTGCATGACTTTGGCGGTAAATTTATCTTTCTTGATACCGCTCATTAATTTACCGTCAGAAAAAGTACCGGCACCGCCTTCACCGAATTGGACGTTTGATTCGGGATTGAGTTTGCCGATTTTCCAGAAAGTATAGACTTCTTGTTGGCGTGTATCAACTTCCGAGCCACGCTCAATGATAATCGGTTTTAAGCCGGCTTCGGCGAGGGCGATACCGGCAAACATTCCGGCCGGACCGCTGCCGATAACAACAGGTCTGATACCGGTATCTTTTATTTTAAACGCAAGCTTTTCCGTAGGCGGCAGAATTTCAATATCCTTATCGGTTGTATTTATCTTGTCGGTACTACAATCGATACTGTATACAAAATGGACATTGTTTTTCTGGCGCGCATCAACGGATTTTTTGGCGATTGTAAAGTCATAAATCTGATTGACCGGCTTTTGCAGTTTTTGAGCAGTCAGTTCTTTCA
This sequence comes from uncultured Alphaproteobacteria bacterium, assembly GCA_947167235.1. Classification (GTDB taxonomy): domain Bacteria; phylum Pseudomonadota; class Alphaproteobacteria; order RF32; family CAG-239; genus RUG410. The sequence continues at coordinate 874 of CAMVHF010000053.1, read as the reverse complement.
AATCGTCAACGGTTGCTTCAAGCGGTGCTTGCAAATTATTGATGCGGTACATAATGCCTCCCTTAATATAGAGGCATCATAAACCAAAATTTGTAATCTGCAACTATTCTTTGTTACGCGCGTCATCGGTCTGATAAAATAAGTGCCACAGAGCTTGGCGATACATCCAAGCATTGACTAATCCCAAGACCAGCGCAAGCGAACCGGCAATATAAAGGACGTAATACCAGTTAAACGTATCTGCCGGCATCATCACATCCTGATGGGTTATTCTGAGAAGAACCAGTGCGAAAGATGCTGCCAGAAACGCGAGAATAAAAGCAAAAGTCCAAATTCGTCTGACGATAATTTTGTTGTTAAGAACGGCCGTAATCAGGTAAATAAAAAACAATGTCACAATTAAGTATAATTCAAGCATATTTTTTCCTCCGACATTGTAAAAAATAATCTGAAAAGCCGTTTTTTCAACAATCTGCAAAATAAATTGCATAAAATTGAAAAAATTTGTTGACGTAAGATAAAACATAAGTTAAATATTAGTCCGATACGGAGCGTTGGTAGAGTGGTAATACAGCGGATTGCTAATCCGTCACCGCGAATAACGGTGCAGAGGTTCGAGTCCTCTACGCTCCGCCACTAAAAAGGGCACCCGAAAGGGTGCTTTTTTTGTGCGCGGAAGTAAGGGCTCGAACCGAAAGGCGCGAGGATAAAAAATGCCTTAAACGGCATTTTTTACCGCAAGCGGTAAAGTTTTAGCGTAAGCAAGGGCAGCGACAGCAACCGCGGCGCACGCATAAAAAACTTTAACTCAAAGAGCTTTTACAAAAAGCGCAGTCCTCTACGCTCCGCCACTAAAAAGAGCACCCGAAAGGGT
>CAMVHF010000052.1 GCA_947167235.1 uncultured Alphaproteobacteria bacterium | reverse complement strand
TAAAAATATTAAAGCCGATAAAGTAACATGAATAACAGATAAACGATTAACATCTGATATTTGGTAGCCGCCGTACGGAGGGTTAATCAGCCAAGCAAGAGTGACACAAATAAATAAACCCAAATTAAACAATATCAGCTGTTGGCTTTTGATAATACCGTAAAGCCAATTAATATATAAAACGGTCAGTACAATTCCGGTAATCAGCATCCCTTCAATAGCTGTCGAACACCACAAACCTAAACCGCTGACGCAACCGGCCGCAATCCAATGGTTCTCTTTAGGATTGGCAAGATAACGTAACAAAACGGCAAGTTCGAAACAGAAAATACAGAACATGGCAGCGTGATGGTCCGGACGGAAAAAGTCAAAAATATTTACAAGTTTATAACAAAACAGCAAAGTTGTTATAAATACCAATGCAAAGGCGACAGGGGTTTTCTCATACTTAATGATATACGGTTTCAGTCCCCAAAAGAATGCGATTAAAGATAAAAACAGAAAAAACGGAGAAAAGAGAAATCCGCCGTGGAAAATTGCATCTTTTAATGGTTCAAATAACATAAACGGCAAGCTGAGCAAAACCCAAATCACATCATTAATTCGTGTAAAATGCAAAACAAATCCGTCAGGCACGTTAGCGTATGGAAATATTTTTTCAGTCCATTGAAAATCTTTTATCCAGTCAAGAATTCTTAATGCTCTTGTGTAGCAGTCTGTATCATAATAAAACAACTTTCCTTCGGATGAAAAGTAATAAATAGCGTCAAATAAACTGATGGTAAAAACAGCCATAAATGACCATAAAATCTGGTGCTTATATAAATGATTAATGACTTTTTCAAAAAATGTATTCATAGTTTTTCCAGTATTTTAAAATAACTCAAATCTGACTTTGTAAACAGTTCCGTTTTTTAAATCCGACGGTACGGCCTCTAACCAATTGTATATATTTTTTCCGGTCATGATTTTACCGTAAAATTTATCAATATTTTTCTCAGGCTCAATATAATAGTCGCTTCGGTAAGATACTTTACCGTTATTAAATTCGGTTTGAGGCAAATAAACATAATTAATCCGATGCTTTTGCAAAAGCTGCTTAATTGCATTTTCATCGGTTGCAAAGAACAGTTTATGATTATCGATCAACCCTTCTTCGTCGGTATGGTATGGCGAAGACAGTGTTTTTATACCTTGTTTCCAAGTCAGGTGGACCGACAATTTATAATCGGTGGCCAGATTGTTAACATCATTATTAAAATCAGGTGTCGGCAGGGCATGAATTTCGGATTTGATGAAACTGGCCTGAAAGAAAATAATCAGCAGTAAATACGTTAAAACAGCAAAGCCGTATTTTATGTTTTTTTGACTTAAATGCATCAATAAGAAGATTATAATGCCGTTTAAATACAGAAAAACACATAAATAATACGGATAAAGTCTTAGAGCTGTAAATCCGAGAGGTAAGGTAAGCAACACCAACAGAGCCAGATTTAAGACACATGTTTTGGAAAATTTGCTATAAAATAAGAAACCCAAAATCAATAGTCCGGCAACCCAACTGAAAATGTAGTTATAGTAATATAAATACGATGTATGGAAAACAGATTTTAAATCAGCAACATACGGTAAATAAATTGCATGTATTTCTTCAGAGTACAGAGGTTTTAATAATAGGGCGGCTCCGAATATCATAAACAAAAGCAGTAAGACAATTATTCCGCAACCGCACAGACACATTATTTTAAGTGTAGTCGATATATTATCGGCCGTAGCTAAAGGTATAAGAGCTAAAAACATAAGCGCCGTTAAAACCACATGAATGATAGACAGCCGACAGATATCTAAAACGCCGTAACCGCCGTAAGGTGGGTTAATAAGCCACGCCAAAGTAACACTTACAAATAAGCCGCTGCCAAATAAAATTAAGTGTTTGCTTTTTAATATTCCGTACAGCCAATTAAATCCTAAAATTGCGAGAACGACGGAGGTTACCAACATTCCTTCAATGGCCGAAGAAAACCAAAATCCCAAACCGCAGGTTATACCGGCAGATAAAAAATGATTTTCTTTGTTATTGTCAATAAAACGCAAAATCGTTGCGATATTGAAACAGAATATGCAAAACATTACCGAATGATGGTCGGGATAGCAAAAATCGAAAATGTTTAATGATCGGTAACAAAAAAGCAATGTTGTTACAAATACTAACGCAAAAGAAGCAGAATTTTTTTTAAGCTTACCGATGTAGGGTTGTATTCCCCAAAACAAAGCGGTTAAGGATAAAAAGAAAAATAATGGAGAAAATAACATTCCGCCGTGAAAGACAGCATCCTTCAAAGGTTCGAATAACATAAACGGTAAGCTGAGAACAACCCATATAATATCATTGATGCGTGTAAAATGCAGGACAAAACCATCGGGTACATTGGAATAAGGATATATTTTTTCATGCCATTTAAAATCATTGAGCCAATCTAAAATTCGAAGTGCTCGGGTATAGCAGTCTGTATCTGCATAAAATAACTGTCCGTCCTTAGAAAAATAGTGGCAGACATCGAGTATACTAATAGCCAGAATAGCTAAAAATGACCATAAAATCCGGTGCTTATATAAATGATTAATCGCTTTTTCAAAAAAAGTATTCATAATCTTTCCAATAGAGATTTCAAGAGTTTAATTGATTGAGAAGAAGCATTTTTCCAAAAAGTCTCATATTGTTCAGTGTGATGTTCGATTCCCGGCGTATCACTGATTTGCCGAACGGATAGCATCGGAATTCCATAGAGATAACATGTATGAGAGATGGCGGCGCTTTCCATATCAACAGCCAGAGCTTCGGGATATTTTTGCTTGATTGCCATTAAAGAATCATAATCGGCGACAAATTGATCTCCGCAACACAGTAAACCGTGTTTTAAATCCGGTAGCAAAGCCGTTAATTCCGGAGTGGAATGAAATCTTTCAGGTACATCCTGCTGAATTTCGGCACCGGTATCATAATCATGGTAAACAAGATCATCGCCGACAACAAAATCTCCGATGTTAAGACTGCTGTCCAAACCGCCTGAAATACCGATGTTGATAACCATATCAACCTTAAAGTGATTAATTAAATCGGCTGTGCACAAGGCGGCATTGACTTTGCCGATACCACTGACGACTATAACCACTCTTTTTCCGGAAATGGTTCCTTCAACAAAGCGCCGTTGATGCAATGTTTGCTCGGTTGAGTTTGTCAGATCTGAGGCAAACAGTTCAAGTTCTTTATCCATAGCGACGATAATACCGATTTTTTTCATCTGATTTCCTTTAGCATAATAAACAATTGACAGCGATATCAATGCGATAACAGCAAGAGTAATCCATAAATTTTTCATAATTTACCTCTCGGAGGCAATATATAATAAAATGCATAAAAACACAATATTAATCTTGACTTCGGCAACAATAAAGATTTATATAATGACGTTGCATTTATTGCATATGTGGATTTAACCGACTTGTCCGGCATTAAACGGACTAAACAGGAGATTTTTTTATGATTAAAACAGCAGAATTTGTGTCTTTGGGACATCCGGATAAAACAGCAGACTATATAACCAGTTATATACTTGACCGACTTATCGAACAGGATAAACGCGTTCGCTACGGCGTTGAAGTTATGGTAAAAGATCAGACGGTTGTATTAGGCGGTGAAATCGGCGGTAATGTATCGCTGGATAAACTTGAAGACTATGTTAAACAGGCTATTCGCGAAATCGGTTATGATGAAAATTATGCCGATATATGGGGCGATAAAGCACTGAATATCAATAAAATAAGGATAATCAACTTAATTAATCAGCAGTCGGCCGAGATTTATCAGGGTGTCGAACAGGACGGTTGGGGCGACCAAGGTGTGTTTGTCGGCTACGCGATGCAAGGCGAGGGCTACATCAACAGAGAACTCTATCTGGCACGCACCTTAAACAAGGCTCTGTATATCAAAGCCAAACAGAGCAAGAATTTAGGTTTGGATATTAAAACGCAAATCACTTTAGACGGCGATAAAATTCTGACGGCGGTGGTGGCTATTCCGATGATCGAGCCGGAAGATTTGACGGATTTTGTGTGTGATGTTTTGGGGCAAAAACCGGAAAGATTGATTATCAACGGAACCGGTATCTACACAATGCATTCATCGGTTGCCGATTGCGGGATAACAGGGCGTAAGCTGGCGTGCGATTTTTATTCGACGGCATGCCCGATCGGCGGTGGTTCGCCGTGGACCAAAGATGGCACAAAAGCCGATTTAACCTTAAATTTATATGCACGTCGTCTGGCACTGGAAAATTTGGCGGATTATGATGAAGTATGGGTATATCTGTCGTCCTGCATCGGGCAATATTGTCTGCCGAGTGCGGTATTAAAAGGACGTAAAGGGACGCAATACAGCGAGAAGCCGTTACCGGTAGAGGCTCGTCCGTCCGTTTTGATAAAACAATTTGGTCTTGATAAACCCGTATATGCAAAATTGTGTCGCGACGGATTGATATAAAACGTCGTTGAGATGACTTGACAAGGCGTTAAAATTGCCATACTGTATCGGCAATTTTAACGCTTTATTTTTTAAGGACTTTTGATGTTAAAGCAAGAATTGTTAGCACCGGCAGGCGACATCGAAGCCGGTTATGCGGCACTTTATTATGGCGCCGATGCCGTATATCTGGGACTTTCTAAATTTTCGGCCCGCGCCACGGCAACTAATTTTGACGAGCCGGCCTTAGATGAATTTACCGCTTATGCACACAGCTTGAAGCGCAAAGTTTATGTGGCTCTCAATACGGTGTTGCAAGAAGGCGAACTGCCGGATTTAATCAAAAGTCTGGATATTTGTACACGTTGTCATGTTGACGGTTTGATAATCCAAGATTTGGGTGTGGCGCGCGTAATGAAAAAATCGTACCCGTGGTTTGAAATGCACGCCAGCACGCAAATGGCCGTTCATAACAAAGAAGGCGCGCTGTTTTTACAAAAAATGGGCTTTAAGCGCGTGGTGTTGGCGCGTGAATTGACATCTGCCGAAATTAAAGAAATTGCCGCTATTCCGAATTTGGAAACCGAAGCATTTATTCACGGTGCTTTGTGCTATTCTTACAGCGGATTATGTCAGTTTTCAGCCATAGAGTACGGACGCAGCGCCAATCGCGGCAAGTGTATGTATCCGTGTCGGGCTAAATTTAAGTGTCAGGGTAAGGAAAATCATCTGTTTTCGATGAAAGATATGGCACTGCAACAAGAGGTTTTGAACTTGCCGGTCACGTCGCTCAAAATCGAAGGCCGTAAAAAATCGGCCTTGTACGTGGCGGCGGTAACCGATTATTATCGGCAGATTTTAGACGGTAAAGGAGCCGATGAAAACCGCGCAGAACACATAAAGCAAATTTTTTCGCGCCCGTGGTGCAAATTCCATTTCAAGGGCAAAGATAAGAAGATTATTGATCGGGATTTTGTCGGACATCGCGGTTTACCGGTCGGAGAGGTTGATAAAATTGCCCGCGGTTGGCTGACTTTTAAGACTGATCATAAAATCGCGCGTTATGACGGTTTGCAAATCGATGCCGCCGGCGATGAAAAACCGTTCGGATTTTCGGTGCAAAAGCTCAGTGTTAATAAACAAAGTTTGTTTGAAGCACAAATCGGCGATGTTGTCAGTATTGAATTGCCGCATAATTATCCGATGCTGCAAAAAGGCGATAAAATCTACTTGGCATCTTCAAGTGAAGTTAAAGGCGCGTACCACTATGAAAAACCGAAACCGCACGCCTTTCGTAATACGGCCGATATTGATGTGACGGTAACGGTGAACAAGGACTGTATCGAAGCTGTTTGCGGAGCTTATCAAAGTCGGGCAGAGGGGACATTTACACCGGCAAATAATCCGCAAAAAAGTATGTCAGCTATTGAGCAGGCATTTGCTAAAACCGGTGATACGGCGTTTTCGCTCAAACACTTGAAAATCAATAATCCGGAGAACCTGTTTACACCGGCCTCAATGCTCAATGAATTGCGCCGTGATTTGTATGCTAAAATCCAAGTTGCCGATAAAACCGGCACGCTGCCGGCAGCCATAGAACGTACGAGTGTCAAAACGGCGACGCAGTTCAAAATCAAAGTCGATAATTTAGCGTATTTACAACAGCTTGATTTAGATAAATTTGCCGAGATAATCTATCTGATTGCGCCGAACAGCGATATTTCAGGCTTATCCGCTCTGCCTAAAAATAAGGTGCGGATTGCTTTGCCGGCAGTTTGCCGCAGACCGCGTCTGTTCGCCGATATAATCGAGCGTTTGCTCGCCGGCGGATATCATAAATGGGAAGTTGCCAATTGGTGGGCTTTGAATATTTTACCGGTGGAAAGGCTGGATATCTGCTTTGACAGTTCACTTTATATGCTCAATACCCAAGCGATATCCATGGCAACGGAAATCGGGGCTTCACAAGTCACATTATCACTTGAGGATATCAAATTAAATATTTGTAATTTAACGGAAAAATCTAATTTAAAAACAAATTTGATTATTTATCAGGATATCCCGTTATTTACCAGTGTCGGCTGCATTCGCGATAACGATTGCAAGGTTTGTCCGCAAGGTGAATTGTGGTTCGATTTACAAAATCAGGGGCAAAAATACAAAGCTTTATCTCGTGATTGTCAGATGATGGTGTTTGACGATAAGCCGTTTTGCATAGCCCGAGAAGCCAAAGATATTGCGCCGGATTATTTCAGAATGGATTTTTGTTATAAACCGTATACGCCTAAGACAGTTGCAAACACAGTTGCAAAACTTATGGCTTTCAATGATACGGATAACTGTATAAAAGGGAATTTTATCCGCAATAATATATAAAAAACGCCGTCGGAATACTCCGGCAGCGGTTATATGAATTTACGGAGAAAATACCTCCCGTGTTATGATTATAGCAGCACAATACTACCGGCTGCAATACGTCCGCGATCATCATAAGGTTCATAACTGACTTTTTGCCCTTCATATAAGCGGCGAATACCCTTTTCTTCCAGTTTGGTAACGTGGACAAATATATCTTTACCACCGACAGACGGTTGAATAAAGCCATAACCTTTACGAGTATTAAACCACTTAACAGTCCCTGTATTCATAGTATATTCTCCTTAAAAAGTTTGAATTTCAAGTTCATCTCAATGCCCTTAAAGTTCAAAAGTTAAACAAATTAAAATAAAGCACAAAAAAAGCAATCTGCCGTTTGTCGTGTATCAGCTGTCAAGCCTCAATTGCGTCGCATGGGAGATTGTTTCGGTTCTTTTGTAATATTATTAAGAATATATTTAAAATAATAATCTTAACAATTGCAATATATACCTTAAATTAAAATTATCAAGGCGTAAAATAATATTTTTTATAACGTATTGAATTCTTAAAATAAAATCTATAATACAATTATTAATTGCTATTAAATTATTTTACGATTAATATAATTCATTACTGAAAAATATCAAATAAAAAGAATTAACATATTGATAATTTGATAAAAAATAAAGCTTTTGACCGATTCGCATATCAGAAAGAGCAAAAATGACATAAAAACAGTTATTGCCATGATATGTAAAAAATTGCCGTTTAGGTAAATACGGCTCAATAAAGCGGTTGCAAAACAAGAGAAAAGATGTTATCATCTGGCTTAAGTAAAGGATTTATGATGGCCGGTATAATAACAAAACGCGAAGCAAATGAGTATCTTTTAAATGATTATAACGGTGCAAATATAATGCATCCGCAAGTTATTTTGCGTAATGTTCGGCAAATTGACGGTAACGTTCTGGACGATGACTTAATGCAAGTTGAAGTAAGCCCTTACGGTATACCTGATGATGATTTGGGAAATTTTTCGTGGGCGACGGTCAGCTTATTGTCATTTCAAAAACAGTATCGAAGAATGCTGGAAGATCCGACCGAACGCATACATTTGGAAGCTTTGGCCAGAAGCGGTTGTCGCATTTTTATCGAAAGTCAATGTTCAAGTTCTCGCGGAAACAGCAAAAGCGGTAATTACGGCGGCATGTCAACCATAATCAGCGGCAAACCGGCCGTGGTTTTGGTGGCCGGATCTTTTGATAACACCACTCTGTTGCATGAGGCCGTACATAATTCGGATTTAAAACTGTCACCGGATTTATATTTCAATAAAAAGCATTTCAGTGCGCTAAATATTTATCATGCTGCGATTATGATGATTGATGCTCAGAAGATCAGTTCGTTTGACGGCTATGACAGTGTTAAGGCTTGCCGGACAATTAACCGAGCCTATCAAGAGGGGCAACTTTATACCGAAGGTTTGGCGTGGATCAGTGAAATACCGATGGAAACTTTGGCTAAAGAAAAAAATCATATAGGTAAACATCTAAAGTCCTTACACGCTCTCTATACCGAAGCCGTTATGAAACAACAGTCGGCCGTTATAGATTGCTTTCAGTATTGGCGGCCTTCACAGCATATTGCCGATCTGTTGAAAGAGTATGATAAAAATAAGCAGAAAATCGGTAAAAATCGTGCTAAGATATTAAAACAACAAAAGCATTTTTGGGATGAATTACTGCGCTTTCGTAAAGAAATCAATAAGCTCAAGACCCATGGCTTGGCTGAAAAAACTCTGTCGTACGATATATTGCATTTTTGTCGGCTGCACGGCGTTAATTCATTGGTGCCGGCATATATGGCCCAGCAAAAGGTTGATGATTTGTATCAACAGGCCGGTGTTGATCATAAAGCACATGCCGCAAATTTAAAAGCGTTGTTTGCCGAAATTAAGCCCAATGATTTAAATCATTCCTCGCTGTTTGCCGAAAAGTTTTTAGCCTGTTATGCGTATTTTAGAAAAATCGATAAAGACCAAATGCCGCAAACCTATGCCGAGAGCTTGTATGAATTGCCGTTTGATACTAAGGATAAAAGCTGCATTGCCGTGCGCAAAAAACTGTATGACAATATGAAAGCGCGCGTTAATATCATTGAATTACAGGCCAATGAAGATTGTTCAAATCATCATTGTACTTTGGCTTATCTTTACGGTGCGGAACCGGCATCGGTATATGTGGGTGACGCGTATGTTAAACTGGAAATGGACGGTAAAGGAACGCTCGAACAAAAAAGAGCTTTTGTGGCTAAGCTTATTGATACGGCACAAGATCTTAAATCTATATCGAATAATTCTGCCGGCCGTTTGAAATCCGAAGCGGTTATCGGGTTGTCCGAACTGCTTAGAGAGTACCTCTTACCGGCAAATATCCATAAATTGCTGAAGGGGGAAAATCTCAGAAATTTTGATACCTCCGCTAAAGTTGTGAAAGATTTACAATGGGTAAAAACATCTGAAAACGAGGACGGAATCCCGCCGGAAAAATATCATTGGTTTGATGCCGGAATATTAGATGAATATATGAGCCGTCCGGCCAGCACATTTGATCCGCAAAGCCCTGATTTTATCCCGAATAATTATCTCAGTCAAAGCCGTAATAAAACTGCGCATGTGCGCGCATTGTACGAATTATTGGCGGCACGGCATAAATATAAAGAAACAACAAATTGCAAAACATTTCCGCGTGAACTCAGGTTGCGCATGCTGCAGCCGAATTCCGATTATTATCGCCAGATGCGGAATATATCCGTTAACAAAACAACGGGCGGCAACTTTGTTGATAAAAATTCTCACATAAAATAGAAAAAATATTGACAAAATGAATTAAAGTGATAAAGTAATAATAACAACACTATTATTCTTTCTTTATTTATCTATCTATCTTTTATTTTTTGCGGCATTTGTGATTAGGTCTGTATTTTTCTTCCCCTTATATAACGATTAAATCGCCGAGGGGAATGACGAAAAACACAGAGAATTGTTTTAGCACGGTCGATGTTATGTACATGGCATCTGATCTATACGGCTTGACTTTTCTGCAACGTCTACCCGAAGGGAGCGTTACCTTGTTATCTGATTATAATTTGTCGCATGGGTTGGTGGTTATCCTTATTTCTTTTGCCACAAGCAAGAGGGGTATAAAAACTGCACAAGCAAGACTTCGGGGCTTGCGTTTATTAGGGGGTGGCATTCCTTTTTTTCGGATTATTTGAGCAGTGCACGGCTTGGATACATACGGGAGATAAAGCCATCAATAATTAAGTTGTGCCGATACGTTGCACGTCAACTGCATTCCGCACAAAAAAATAGCCCGACTTCGCGTCAGGGCTGTTTTTTTTATGCAAAGTTATTTTTGAACCAACGGTTCGAGAATCTCGATAATGTCATTCTTGCCAAGCGAAGCGACGGCGAGAATCTCGGCAATTTTCGAAAATGATTCGGTTGAGATCCTCGGACTAACGTCCAAGGATGACAAATAAAATAAAAAAATCTCAAGGATGACAAATAAAAGAAACCCCCGCGTAAAACGCGGGGTTCTTCATATGCGGCTATAAGCCTT
>CAMVHF010000051.1 GCA_947167235.1 uncultured Alphaproteobacteria bacterium | reverse complement strand
ATTAAACCTTTATCCGAGAAGTCGTATAATAAAAAGTGCGTCCGAAATTCGGACGCACCCGCTTGAGTTAAGTTTTGTTAAAGTGCCGCGCTACTGCTTACCGCGCCTATAATCATATTGAAGAACTGCATGAAATATTCTTTTATGTTGTCGAGATTTTGTAAATACGGAATAATCGCTTTAGGGTAAAAATCCGAATCAGCTAATTTATTTAAGTCTATCCACTGAATTTTTTGAACATCACTATCCGGTTCGCTGCCGTTGCCGAGAGCGGAGAAGTCATCAACGTCACATTCAAACATCAATTCGGATAAATGAAAACAATCCAGATCATAAGGTTGCTTGTGATTTTTAGCAATATAATCACGCGCCAAAACCAAGCGTTTAGGGGTGATATCGAGATTTAATTCTTCTTTACATTCGCGGATAAGGGCCTGTTGAATGGTTTCGCCCCATTCGTGACCGCCGCCCGGTAATTTATTGTAGCGACCGCGACCGTAGTCAACACTCACCGTCAACAATTTGCCGTCTTTGATGATAATCGCTTTTATCGAATGCTTAAAATATTTTTCCATAAATTTGTTCCTTATTCTATAACCGGTATAAATAATTTGATCGTGCCGGCAAAGCTGTCATATTTATCGTCATTACCGAACCCCAAAAGACAACTGACATATATTTTGTCACCGATTTTATGCAATACTTTCAGTTCTATACGACCATGGAAAAATTCGTTATTGATTTGTTTTTTGAATTTTATTTTTTCAAATTCCAAAAGATATACTTTGCGGCGATGCTGATTAAATTCGTCTGCCGTAATGTGTTCGTAAAACGGAAACATTTTTTCTTTTATACCGCCGAGCAGAGCCACATAAAGCATTTGATTAAAACACATTAACGCTTCAACGGCGTTGAAATGTCCGGAAGAAGGCGACAGATAACAGGATTCTTTGATAGAAAAATTTGCCGTCAAGTTTATGGAGTTATCGGTTTTATCTATTTGTGCGTCAATAATGTAGCGCGTGTTTTTGGCGATGTACGTTTTCAGTGCTTTATTGATGATTTCTTCAGAAACTTTTATGGGCATTTTCTTTTCCTTATCTGTACATTATGTGCACGTATTATATTTTAAGCAAGATAAATTGTAAATAAACAAAATAAAGCCTCTTGCTCGGTTTAAAAGCAAGAGGCAAAATGTTTTAAGACCTAAGACGATTTTCCATCATTGATTCGTCTTCCTCATCAAGAAGGAAATCTCTTTTTTCATCGTCATCATCTTCCAAAGTCGTAACTTTAGGACATTTGGAGGCAGGCTGGCTGTGCATCAGGCAAGTCATCATAAATATCAATATGACAACGACCAGTAGTGCAATTGCAAGTGTACAAATAATTTGCATAAGTTTAGAATTAATTATTATGATATTACCTTTTAGTATATGTTTAAATGAATTTTTGTCAAGTTTTTCTTATCCGGCTTATTTGTTTGAATTGCTGTTGACTTCAATTTTAAAATTGTTACCCTGTATAAAGGAGTGAAAATGATAAAGTATTTGAATAAAATCGTTTCAATGTCTTTAGCGGTAATTATCGGCAGCTTGGTTTCACATTCGGCTTACGGCAATGATCCGCGCATTAATGTTTGGTATGAAAATTCAGAGCCTGAATATTACAGTATGCCGGCTCATAAAGTCAGAGAATTATGCCCGAAAACCAAATATACGCCGTTAGGGTGTACGCATTATGTTATTACTTACAAATATACTTATAAAACAAAGCGTATTAACGGAGAATATGAGGTTACCGATGTTGATATGAAGTTTTATTATAAATCCGGCGATTTTTATGTGTATATAGTTAATAAATATCCGCAAGGATCGTGTGAATATAATGCGATTAAAAAACATGAAGAATTGCATGTTAAAGTCGATCAAACCGTCGAAATAGATTTAGTTAAAGCGTATTTGAAAACTTGTATAACCGGAATTAATCATCAAAGGCCGTTTGAATTGGATTTCGCCGTGCAGGATTGTGCGCATGGCGCTTTCGAGGCAGATATGGAAGTCCGCAGACAAAGAAATAAAGATATAGATGCTGATGATAATAATCATCCGAATTTTGGGCGAGATTGTCGGTAATATTAACTTATTTCGCCGGTCCTCATCCGCCATTCGCCACAAACACAAAAACCGCCATAAAAGGCGGTTCTTTGTGTTTGGTCAACGTTTCTGGATTAATCCGCTTCACACTATAAAGTGTTCGCGTTTTCACTGCGCTCATCGCCTATGGCGACCGGCGTTCTTCCGCCCGCCTTTCGCTTGTAGTCGGGCCAGCTTTTCGCTGGTCCTCATCCGCCATTCGCCACAAACACAAAAACCGCCATAAAAGGCGGTTCTTTGTGTTTGGTCAACGTTTCTGGATTAATCCGCTTCACACTATAAAGTGTTCGCGTTTTCACTGCGCTCATCGCCTATGGCGACCGGCGTTCTTCCGCCCGCCTTTCGCTTGTAGTCGGGCCAGCTTTTCGCTGGTCCTCATCCGCCATTCGCCACAAACACAAAAACCGCCATAAAAGGCGGTTCTTTGTGTTTGGTCGGAGTGACTGGATTCGGACCAGCGACTTCTACGTCCCGAACGTAGCGCTCTACCAGGCTGAGCTACACTCCGTATGTGCAAAATATCTTTTAATACAAAAAAATATTATTGCAACAAAAAAATGATGTTTTTTTTAAATTTTATTCATTTTCTTGATTTTCTTCTGCATTTTCAGTGTCTTCTGAAATTCCATCTGAAATAGAATCGTTGGTTTCTTCTTCATCAGGCTGAATGTGCAAAACTTCAAATTTTTCTCTTTCTTTTTCTTGTAAAGCTCTTAACTTGTGGAATTGCTCACGTTGTTCTTCAGTTAAAATGGCTTCAAAGTCGTTCAAGCTCTTAGCCTCAAGCTCGCGTGCTTGCGATCTCAACAAGTAAATACTTTTCAACAACTGTTCGATTTTGAGACGACTGTCGCTGCTGATGTATTTTGCCATATCCAACTGCTCAACCGAAAGATTAAGATTTTTAATGTAGAAACTGATTTCTTCTTCGTATTCTTCTTTGGTTTTATTATCGTCTTCTTCTTCCGTGTCGTCGGTTTTTGAAGTTTGATCTTCTTTGATTTCGGAGATATCTTCGGTTGTCGGATTTTCTTCTTCGGCTTTTTGCGGCTCTTCCGGAACAGAAACGTCCGATGGGGCTTCTTCAGAAGTCAGTTCTTCCGTCAGTTCGCTATTTTCTTCAGCCGGTTGTTCGGTTTCAGTCGCGGTAGGTGCTTCCGGTTGAGCTTCGTCTTCTTCTTGAGACGGTTCTACAATGTTTTCCATATCGTCGAATACGGCTTGTTCGACTTCCTGATCAGGAGAATCTTCTGTATTTTCCGCAGGCGATGCTTCGCCGTCAGCCGAATTTTCAGGTGTTTCTTCAAGTACGGCCTCTGCATCGATCAAGGTTTCGCTCTCAGGCTCTTGCGCATCATCAACCACTGTGTCTTCTTCGATAATGACGGTTTCATCATTCAGACCGAAATCCGCACCTTCTTCGGCTGTTGCCTGTCTATTCCATATTAATAAAACTGCTAATGCAATATATAAAAATTTCATATCCGTTAATCCTCTTGTTTTTTTGTAAAGTTTAATCAAACAATTTGAATAAAGCAAGCACGTAGTGAGTTTATACGTTGTTAAAATTGCGGCATTTTCTTTCGTGACGGGCGTTCGCCCTTAGGCTTGATTCCTTTACGCTGCAGCATCATACGTTGTTCTTTGTCAAATTTTATTTGTTGTTGTTCGGTTAAAATGTCGCGGATTTTTAAATCATCTTGTTTATAAATTTCCGAGATTTTTTTGTGAGCTTGCTGAATTTGCTGCTGAAGAGCCTGAATGTCCGGTTGGCTCTCATCATAAATATTTTGCACTTGTTCAATTTGCTCTTTTGATAATTTCAGTTTCTTTATCCAATCAATACGAGATTGGTACTTTTTCGGTAACTTCGGCGGGGCAACATCTTGCGGTTTAGGTGTACGCTTTGCGCCCATTCCCGTTGTTTGCGCACTGTTGATGTTTAACCCTTTTGACGCAACCGCCGGATCAGCCGAGATAACCATTCCCAATCCACAGATTAATGCTATTGCCGTGTAATAAAAAAGTTTCATTTTGTTCTCCTTTCGGGTACATATTCAATATACAACATTAAGATTATTTTTCCATAAATTTTTCAAATAATTTTATTGCATAACGCATATATTTTTTATATTTTATGTGCAAAGGAGACAAAATGAAACTTTTTTATTGCGGAGATATTGTTGCCAGAGCCGGACGTGAGGTCGTCTTAAATAATATTGCTAAAATTAAAGAGCAGTATAAACCGGATGTTCTTCTGCTTAATGTCGAGAACGCCGCACATGGTTTTGGCGTGACGCCGGGGATTTGTCGTGATTTTTTGGCCAAAGGTGCCGATGTTTTGGTGACCGGTAATCACTTTTTGAACCAACGTGAAATCATATCATATCTGGATGACTGTAAAGTGATTGTCAGACCGGCTAATATTCCGAGCGGTAATCCGGGACGCGGGCATATTGTTTTTGAATTGCCTGACGGGCGAAAAATTTTGGTTGTTCAAGTTTTGGGGCGCTTGTATATGGAAGCCGTCGATTGTCCGGTGCAGGCGATTGAGGAAATTTTGAAGAATTATACGCTTGGCCGCAATATAGATGCCGTATTTGTTGATATTCATGCCGAAGCGACTTCCGAAAAAATGTCTCTCGGCTATTATCTGGATGGCCGTGTTTCTTGTGTTGTCGGTACGCATACCCATGTACCGACTGCCGATGCCCGAATTTTGCCGCAAGGAACGGCGTATATAACCGATGTCGGTATGTGCGGAAATTATGATTCTATTCTCGGATTTGATAAGGCCGCACCGATTAATCGCTTGCGTCGCATATATACGGCCGATCGATTAACGCCGGCTCAAGGGCAGGGAACTTTGTACGGCGTGTATCTCGAAACGGATGATAAAACCGGTTTGGCTATCGATTTTAAACAAATCAAAATCTGATTTTAATACAGTTTTAATGTCACTGAACAATAGTTGTTGTAGCAACGACAGGCTGTTAGAGCCGCTTCTTCCGACATCGGAATGCTGTAATACTTGCCTTTCGGGCAGGCTGTAGTGTATTCATCAATGACTGATGAACCGTTACATCCCCAGTACATCGTATTAAAATCCATATCTCTTGATACCGACGATGCCATAACACCTATAACTCTTGCTGTTTTGAGCTTGGTCCAGTCATATGTTGCTAAGTCAATGCAGCGATCCGAACCTAAATTGACATAAGATAATATCAATGAATCGTAGCGGTTGCTGTTATAATTTGCAGGACCTGACGAGATGAGAAAATATCCGCCGGTAGAATGCTCGATATTGTTGTCAGCATGAAAAATAAACCGGCTATCCAACAAATCTCTATAGTCTTTTTTAATTATGTAGTTGTTTATACCGGCGAAAGCCTGATGCTGCTCTTGATAGCGCTTAAGAACGCCTACAAAATCCTCTATTACATCAATATCCTGATAGATTTTGTAGCGGTGTTTGATTTTCGGCATGGCGTAATAACCGGTAACAGTGATGGCTGTTGCAACCAAAAACTGTATGGTAAATAAGATGTATTTATTTTTTAAAAAGCTGTTCATCGTATCTCTCAGAAAAATTTAAATATTATGGCACAGGTATCATTCGGGCAGTTGCAAACAGAGGCAACTGTTTGAACCGAAAGCGGAGTAGAATAGGTAGCCCCACTGGAGCAGGCAGCTAAATTATTGCCTGATTTATCACCGTCACATCCCTGATACAGTAATGAAGCAACCGTACCCAATTGTGTTTCGGCCGGTACTATACCGATGCCGATAAGGTTGGTGTTTCTACCGCCGTACCAATTATGTGAACCTAAAGCCATGCACGCGTCTTCAGGCAGATCGGTATAGCTGATTGTATATGCCTGCCGATCAACAGCACCGGCGGTAGGTAAATCGCTTGCCGACAAGAGAGGTGCGGCTTCAATAATGATTTTACCGTCAAACGGATTAGTTAAATCTGAACCGCTGCCATTTCTGGCCTCGGCCGGTATGGCATCAAATTTGATGGCACTGGCATTGTTAAGACCTTCATAAGATGATGCGCCGGAACCGATAGCCGTTAATTTGGAGGAAATTTGACCGATTTGTTGAATAGCTTTGTTAATTTTGTATTGAGACATCATTTTGGTATATCCGGTTATGCCTCCGACCGACATGACGCCGATAACAGCCAGAACACCAAGCATTTCAATCATTGAACGACCGCTCTCCGAGTTAATCATCATCTTAATCCTTATTATATTAATCGCAAACTAATTCTTTTCATCCGGATCGCGTAGAACGTATCCGCGTCCCCAAACTGTTTCAATATAGTTTTTACCGCCGGAAGCTTTTTCGAGTTTTTTACGCAATTTGCAGATAAATACATCGATGATTTTGAGTTCCGGTTCATCAATACCGCCGTACAGATGGTTCAAGAATTGATCTTTGTTTAAGGTTGCACCTTTGCGCAAAGAGAGCAATTCCATAATACCGTATTCTTTACCCGTTAAATGAAGGGTCTTACCGCGAACGGTAACTGTTTGGGTATCTAAGTCAATTTCGACATCTCCGGTGCGGATAATGGAATTTGAGTGGCCTTTAGAGCGACGAACGACAGCTTGAATACGAGCAAGCAATTCGGCTTTATCAAAAGGTTTTGCCAAATAATCATCAGCGCCGTAACCTAAACCTTTAACTTTTTTATCCGGTTCGGATAAGCCTGAAAGGATTAATACCGGTGTGTTAACCTTTGAATTACGCAAATTCTTCAAAACTTCGTAGCCGTTCATATCCGGCAACATCAAATCCAAAATGATAATGTCATAATCATATAATTTAGCAATATCCAATCCGTCTTCACCGGAATCGGTTGCGTCTACAACCATACCTTCTTTTTTAAGCATTGCTTCAATGCTTTGAGATACGGCATAATCATCTTCAACTAAGAGAACTCGCATCGCTTTTGCCTTTCATAAAAAAACTTACCAATGCTGTAATTCTAAACAAAATATTGCAAATGGAAAGAACTTGTTAATATTTATTAACAACATAGTAAATTTATTTTTGGTCATTGGAAAACGCCGATCGCAAACAGGTTTATTGGGATGTTTTTTATAAATATATAACGAAAAAATGTCGCTAGGTTGTACCAGCGACATTTTTGAGAGTTACAGTTTTGAGCTTTTGGTATAAGCACTTTCCGCCTTCTATTATTGCAAACGTTAAGGAACCGCTTGCCCACAATACCAGTCCTCCGAGCAAAATGCAGCAGATATAAAGTACTGCTTCTATCCATAAAGCATCAGGGAACATAATACATGGAACAGCTATACAAGCTCCCGCTCCGATAAAAGCTGTCAATATACCGGCGATATTGCTGCGCTTATATATGCATATAACAGCCACAACAAAGGCCCAAAATATCAGTGATGAAATAAATAAGATACCAAGACCTTTGAAGCAGATTGCCAATCCGCAGAGCATACCGATGATGACCAGTATCAGCTCAAAAAAATCATATAACTTTTTCATATAGCGATAAGAATTTATAAATAATCAACTTTTAGAACTAAATAGTAGCGGAAATTTTGAATTTTGTCAATATTATTTTGGCGTTTTGAGAAATATGATTATTTATTGTTGTTATTGAACTTCTATACTATCTGCAATAAGCTCCCTTATTTTGAAGATATGTTTTATAATTAACTTCTTTAGACTGATATTTTGTAGCTTTATAAGCCGGTACGGAATAAAGGCTTCCTGCAACGGTTGTATATTTGTAATTACCGACACGTTGATAAATCAGGCCTCGATTTTTGAATGCCTCTCCTGTGGCGTAGTCTGTATCATCGGTGTAAACAAAGATACGTTGTTCTTTACAGTTACTGGCAACCAGATAGCCTAATTTACCGAACAGCCAAGCATTATTCCATACGGAACTGCAATCGTTAGATATGATGACGCCGTTAGCGGCAAAATCAACGACCTTACCGTTGAGAGAAGCGGTTATGTTGGTGCTGTCGGCAGCCAATCCTAATGATGATTTTATGTCATTAAATCTTTGAGTTGCTTTAGTCTTGGCCTGATGACAATCGGTATCGTCCTGTTGCTGTTTTAAGGCAGCTTGCTGCTCTTGTTTTTGTTTGGTAATCAGGGCTTGTTGTATTTGGTCTTTTTTCGCGATATATTCTTGTTGTGAGCAAAAAGCTCCGGATTGACGCTGAAAGAATTTGGAAATTTCTTTAAGATAAGCATCTTCATTCATATTTCCATAGTTAAATTTGCTGAAATTATAGGAACCTTCAACGGTTGAGGAGGTTCCTTGCGATGTAAACATCGTATCTTCCGTGTATATAATATAATCTTCTGTCGGCCATACGCCTTCGGCCGATGAAATAAAGCCTTCCGGAGCAGCGCCGGTAAAGCCTTTTCCTATGTATTCAACTCTTTTAACGGTTTTTTCAACGGTTTCTGTATCATAGCACAAATACAGTTTTTTACCAACTAAAGTTTTGTTCAGAAAATCGGTTTGAGGAGGTATTGTGCTGCAAGCTGACATTAATATCAGGGAATATAGCAGGTTTTCTTTTTTCATAAATGTAGTACTCCGATTTTAGTGCAAGGAAAAATTTACATCTGAAAATATAAACTTCACCCTCTAGAGAATTTCTGTTGAATAAAAGCAATAACAAGCGAAATGCAATACCTAAATTCAGAATCCATAAAAATTTTCTATACCCTATCCGACTTTAGAACCATATTTACCTGCAGTTCTATCTGCATACTTACCTTAAGCAAAATAGTTTATATCACTTCTTCTGAATTTCAATACCGACAACTCCAAATTCCTTCTGTCTGTCTTTGGAATAAAACTCTTCCAAAACACCAATAAGCTCCTCATCAGAAGAAAAACCCGCATTACGGCAGTTGATATTTTTACAAAGTTCTACAAAGTTACTTGCTCTATGTAAATTTATAACTTGTGCCGTAAATTTATCGTCGGCATTCGAATTATTTGAAAACTCAATGATATCGCCAATATTAATCTTTCTGCGTTTTTCATCAAACAAGCGCAATTCTATGGTTTTAGTACCTGATTTTAACATATTGTAATATTTTTCTTTAACGTTTAACTTATGCATCAATAAAATCCTTGCAACATTGAACACTGTTGATGTATAATATAAACAAAATTAACTTTTGTAAAGGGAATAGTATGAATTACAACGTAAAAATAATTGACTACTGGTCTTCCCAACATAAGGATTTATACCGAGGTATAGCTGAACTTACTAAATCAATTAATGATACCTATCCTCAACATGATGCTTGGTTGCGTGAAAAATTTTTCCCCGGCTTAAAAGATGGTTCCAGAAAAATGGTTGTAGTATGCAATGAAAATGATTTAAGCCACCCTGTGGGTGTATCCTTGCTAAAAGATACAGAAGATGAAAAGAAAATTTGTTGCTTATTTGTAAGGGAAGATTGCCGAGGTAATGGTGTAGCCAGTGTGTTAATGCAAAAAAGCTGCGAAGTCTTAAAAACAGATAAGCCGTTGATAACCGTTTCAAACAGAAATCTCTCACAATTACAAAGATTATTAGATAAGAATAACTTTACTTTTTCATACAGAAAGAAGGGTGCTTACCAAGAAAATGACACCGAAAATTATTTTAACAATAAAGCAACTGAAATTCTGAAAACAGATATTTTACCGGCCTTACTGGCAGGTAAACTGCGCCGTAACAAAGATTAAAGGAGCTTACATTTAAGCTCCTTTAATCTTTATCGAGAGATATTATCCAAGTATTTAAATAATTCAGGATATTCTTTTTCTTCAATCCATGTTGGAGATGGTTGAAAGCCGAACCGCTTTTGCAAATAGCTCAGATTTTGCGGCTTAAACTCCTTAAATTCGACAATAGGTAAGGCTATTCCAAATTTTTTGTTATTCTTTGGGCCTTTCAGATACTCGCGGATTTCGTCCAACATGTCTGGTTGATCTTTCGAGACGACCTTATTTAAAATGTTAGGTATTGAGTCATATATTCCCTCGTTTAATATCACATAGGAATACACTTTAGCAACTGGCTTGCTTACATAAATATAAGCCTTGACTTTACCTTTGAAATTTTTAAAGGATTTTCTGTATTCAAAGTGCTTTTCACCTCTTCGAATCTGCTCGAAATACTTTTCTTTTAATGAAATAATAATCTGTTCCATGATAATACCATTTTTTATAATAACTGTTTTTGACACCGGCATTGTATACTATAAAATTTTAAAGTAAAGCTTATTCAAAACTTAATAAATTTTATAAAAATAGCATTTTTAAATGAATTGTTATGAAGAAATCGTAACCGGAGCAATTTTTTGTCTCCGGCTCG
>CAMVHF010000050.1 GCA_947167235.1 uncultured Alphaproteobacteria bacterium | reverse complement strand
CCCCTTGACGTTTTCTAACGAAAACGAGGGGTGACAATAGCGGGGATTGTGAAACACCGCCTGTCCAGTTGCCTTTATCGTCTTTATAATATAAGCCCCAAATTTACGGGGATTGTGAAACAAAGACAAGCTAACTTTGTTTGCTTTAGAAATAATATAAGCCCCAAATTTATGGGGATTGTGAAACTCCTTTCACATTCTTGTTTCATTATATTCAATAATATAAGCCCCAAGAAAAAGACTGTCATGCCTCGATGCGACAGCATCGTCAAGGCATCTCGAGAAGCACAACGAGACCCCTTGACGTTTTCTAACGAAAACGAGGGGTGACAATAGCGGGGATTGTGAAACCTTATCACCTGCATAGATGTGAACAAATTCATAATCTTAGCCCCATCTAAGGGGATTGTGTCCTATGCCAGTATCTGACAATTAACAATTCGATTTTGCTTGAATATGCCGGTAAAAAATGTATAATCACAACATAAGGGGAGTTGGAAAATGATTGATTTAATAAAGGCAATTATCGCTTTTTTTACCGGAGATGAACCGAAAAAGTCGTTTACGCCGAAGACCAAGAATTCTAAATCTCAATATCATGATGAAGAAGAATTTATGATATTTGAAAGTTCTCCCGATGATACACCGGAAGAACGCCAAGCCAAAAAAGACATGGAAGAATATATTATATACGAAGATTTAATGGATGACAGGTAATTTGTTAAAATGAAAACGTTTATAATGGTCATATTAGGCATATTTTTTGCAGTGCAAGCGGCTTCTGCCGCCGATCGAATTAAGTACGGGCGCGATATTAACGGTAACCGCGTTATGCTGAAAGTCGGCGATGAGGATGTAAAATACGGGCGCGACATGAACGGTAATCGCGTGATACAACAAATCGGCGGTGAGAATGTGCGATACGGGCGCGATATTAACGGTAATCGCGTTATGCTGAAAATCGGCGATGAAGATGTGAAATACGAACGCGACATGAACGGTAATCGCGTGATACAACAAATCGGCGGTGAGAATGTGCGATACGGTCGCGATATTAACGGTAATCGCATACCGGTAGAAATAGCGCCGTACTGAATTTGTTGATGTCAAATTATGGCAAAACTAAAATTTTTCTTATTGATTAAAGTTGGTGAATTTGCTAAAACATAATAAACTTTAACTTTATAATAAGGGGATGTTTATTATGAAAAATATATATGATTTTTTTAAGTTTCAAGGCAATTTAACTGCTAAGCAAATGTTTGTGTGCATGTTCTTTATCGAGGTGTTGCGTGTAGCGGTTATTCAAATATATGCAAGTTTATCATTACCGCAAAATAACTTTATCAGTTTTATCACTTATTTTCCGCTGATGGCAACCGTGCTATACTTATACGGTGCAACCATTGCCGCCCGATTAAGAAATTTAGCGCTTAATCCGAGCTTAACTTACTTTTGGGTTATGGGTATATGGGCGGTCAGATACATCATTTTCCAAAATGTTCAAACGTTGCACAATACGGCGCAGATGAGCGGTATTTGCTTAGCTTTTATCTTTTTGATGTTGCCGCTGTTTGCTAAAAATAAAGAAACTTTGCAGTTTTGGAAAAGCTGAATTGACCGCAATGTTCTGATTTGCATAAAATTGTTGCAAATCAAAATTAATATTGTAAAATAGTTATAAATCAACTAAACAGCGAAAATTAAATGACAGCAGGAAAATACCATGAAACACAAGATAGCAAGATTTAAACAATATATTGCCGATAATATGGTCGATTTGATTACCCGTTGCAATTTTATCAGTCGTGTTTTGAGATGGCTAATTTTCGGATCATTCACAATTTTTATTTTAGGCGTGATTGAAGGAATGTCCAGTGTCGGTTCAGATCAAAATGCCGAGCAAATGTCATGGCAAATGTATCTTTCTATGGGATTATTGATTCCGTCATCTCTGGTTATGGTGTATTCAGCAAAAGTATTTTTGGTGGTCATTCCGTTAATTTGGGTTATTCAATGTTGGGATTGCGTAAAACATAAAAGAGATAATCCGCTTATTGTTGGTAATTTGGTGTTATGGATAATTTTGGCCTTATGTGCGACTTATTCAAGCGTAAGTAATCAACAAGAACAAAAATGTATGGAAAGATGTGTTAACGAAGATAAATCCAATTATCAGGAATGTTTATTCAACACTTGCGATTTTCCGATTTAAAAAGATTTAGGTAAGATAATGAACGAGAGAATAACCATGGAAAAGCAATATGATACATTTGATTATGAAATAAAACGTGTGACATACAGCCACAGTTATACGTCGGGCGATGATATATTGCGATGCGTTTTTATGATAAACGGAGAAGACATACTGGAGATTGTCAGAAAAGCGTTAACAGGTAGTGGAGATTTTCATCACACAACTCTGGAGGATTTGTGGGCATTTGATCTTGACGATGATCCTTATAAGCCGGGGAGGATTCATGTGTTAATATGTTCTTGCGACGAACTGGGTTGTGATAATATTTCCGTAAGGGTAACAGAAAATGAAAATAGTATTATATGGGACAGTTTTTGCAGTGAGTGTGACGATTCTGAAGACTTAGAACTTTCATTTGAATTTGAAAAGGGAGATTATAACGACAAAATGAAAGAATTAAAGGTCTTGGCACGAGCATCATGCATGAGGTGAAATACAGCATTTTATATGGAAGAATATCATCTAAATAGGATCATAGGCAATGAAACAAAAAATAATTTGCAAAATACTTAGAAAATGCAGAGCGGATAGGGCAAAAAATAAACAAGATTATTTTGTATAACTGCTATCGGTATTTTGCGTTTTATTTTGAACAGCCGGATTTTTTTCCGCTTCGGCTTTTGCGTAAAAACTGCTCATATAATATTGTGAAATTTTAGCCGGATTACGCGGTTTTTGCGTTATTCCCAAATGCTTTTTTAAATGTGAATTTATATCAACTTTAACGTCCGGACACTTATCTTTGATGTCATATATGAGTTTGCAAAATTCGCTATGTTGATTAAGACTGAGTACCGCTTGGGCAGAAAGCGCATCAACCAAATGTTGAGAATGTTGCGGGTTATTATCCGAAATTTGTTCAATAATTTCCTGCAACGATTTAAAATCGCTTTTTTTATCGGTTTTAAGCAACGGGAATTGTTTTTGATAAATCCCTGCGGTATGTTTATTATAACAGGTTGTTCGATTGTTTTCAAAACGCGAAATCAGCCGGTTAAGCGTTTTAGGATTATGCGTTTTCTTATATTCTTCAATCAGTTGATTGATTGCCTGATGCTCGTTGGCAATTACTTTTTCGCGATCTATCAAAACAATCGGAATGTTAAATTGAGCCGCCGCTTGTATTGACTGTTGATAAAGCGGCGTATTTTTGTATTCCGTATCTTTCAGGCTGCCTGCGATAAACACAATATAGCTTGGTTGTTTTCTGGATCCGTCAGAATTAAATCGATCCCAATTTGTTTCAGATTCATCTGTTCTGGTATGATTTATCTGTTCTGTCGGTGTTAAAAAACGCGCACCGGAACCTTCTTGGGCTTGCATAATCTTTTGTGCATCCATATCTCCGACGGTATTAAAAGTCAGATTGTTCTTTATGGAAGCCATATCCCAAGGTGCAGATGCTATAAGTGCATCTTTATCAAAATTTGTAAATCCGTAGCAAAGAGCACCTTCTTTGGCAACTTCAAGTGCCTCATTGGCAATAAGTCTGGTGCAAAATACATGGCTTTGCCTGACGGACGGATTCCATCTTTCTTGAGCATTAACACGTTCATCCGAATCAGAATATGCCCCGACGACATGCGTACACATGGTAAATTCCACACCGGCATCATAAATATCAACGGTTTTACCGTTATATGTTTCAATCGCAATTTTATCTTGATCGTTCGGTTGATAAAATGCTTTATTGTAACTGTCGGCAAATTGGCGCCGCATTGAAGTATCAATCTCATCAAATGTCAATGGTTGCGGCCGGTTTTCAGATGTGTTTTTGACGGTAAGCACGGCTTCATTTGTCGGTGCCTCGATAATATCGGTCAGTTTTTGTAAACAGCTGTGAACTTCATTATTACAGATGATTTCATCAGAAACCAGAATACCATGTCCGTATTTTTGGCACAATAATTTTGCCTGTGATAAACTTATGCCGAATTCTTTTTCTGTTTGGGCAAATTTTACGCGGTCTTCCGGCGACATACGCATTAAAGGTTCGGTTAAAGATGTTTCATCTTCGGGATTTTGCAAAATTTTATTGCAGAGCAGCTTTTTTATTGCCGGATAATTATTCATTTGCGTAACGGTTTTGATACCGAAATAATTTTCTTCCTGATTAAGTAAAATGTTTAAGGTTTCGGTATTCGGCGAGCCGTTTTGTATGCAATCGGCAATAAGTTCGGAAAATTGCGGATTTTTGAGACCCGTGACTAGCTTATCCGCGGCTGTCACTAAGTTAGCCCCGTGGCTTTGAGCGGTTTTCAGACATTTGATAAATAAGTTGTATTCATCTTCATTCAGAGCCAATAATTTTTGTTGAAATTTCTGATCGCAGGCAACTCGCGCTATAATATCCGATGGCAGTGTTTGTGTATATTTTTTAGTTATCAAAGGTAGTTCAATTTGTTGAAACAGTTCTTTATTTTCAAGATAAAGTTTCCGCATTAAGTCGACATCAATATCTTCAGCAGGTATTCCTTTAATTGTTTTTGTATTGTTGTCAGATGAATTAACCATGTTTTATCCTTGTTTAAGTTATAAACATAATATACTAAAAATCGTCTTTTGTCAAATTTTAATGTTTACAAATGAAAGCCGGAAAATCAACGGATAACACAAATAAAATATTTCTTTACTAACTGAAAATATGCTATATAATACGCTGAAATAATTTACAAGGAGAAAACGGATGGCTACTTTGGCAACTAATATTTTGGGCATTGATTTTGAAAACCCGTTTATTTTGGCTTCGGCTCCGCCTACCGCTAAGATTGAGAGTATTGATAAAGCTTTTTCTCTCGGTTGGGGCGGCGCGGTATTTAAGACCATTACGCCGGATAATTTGGAAATGATAGAGGCTTCGCAGCGTTATGCAACGTGGAAAGTCGGTAATAAAGTTTACGGTTTTGAAAATATTGAGCTTTTAAGCCATTTAACCGTACAACAATGGTTGGACGGCAGTAAATATCTGCGCCAAAAGCATCCGACAAAAGTTCAAATTGCCAGTATTATGGCGCCGGTTGTCAAAGAAGAATGGCAAAAACTGGTTAAAATATTCAATGATTCCGATGTAGATGCTTTTGAACTTAATTTTTCCTGTCCGCACGGAATGCCTGAAAAAGGCATAGGTATGGCCATCGGTACCAGTGCCGAAGTATCGTTTATGATTACCGAATGGGTTATGGAAGTGGCCAAAAAGCCGGTGTTTGTAAAACTTTCGCCGAATGTCACGAATGTTGCCGCCATTGTTGAGGCCGTCGAAAAAGCCGGCGCCGACGGTTTGGCAGCCATTAATACGGTGCAGTCTCTTATGGGTATTGATTTAGATACATTTGAGCCTATGCCTAACGTTAACGGAAAGTCTACTTATGGCGGCTATTCCGGTATTGCCGTTAAACCGATAGGGTTGCGTTGTGTGGCACAAATCCGCCAGCACAGTGATTTGCCGATTTTGGGGATCGGCGGTATTTCCAATTGGCGCGATGCGGCTGAATATATTTGTGTCGGTGCAGATGTCGTACAGGTTTGTACTGAGGTTATGATTAACGGTTACGGCATTATAGGTGCTATGAAAAAAGGTTTGCTTGACTATTTGGAAAGCAAGGGATTGAACAGTCCGGCCGATTTGAAAAATAAAGCCATTGCCAATTTATCGGCGCATGAAAAATTAAATAAGCAAAAACAGGTCTATCCGCATATTGACGATGCCTTATGTGTTAAATGCGGTAAATGCGTTACAATTTGCGATGAATCGGAGCACAGTGCGTTATCCTTGGTTGACGGTCATATCAAAGTGGATACCGAGGCTTGTGTCGGTTGTTCGCTTTGCTCGCATGTATGCGCTAAATCCGCAATTAAAATGAAGTAAACTTAAATATTCAATAAAATTCTGAATAACCTGAAAAAAATCTTGCTTTTGAGTGTGCTCTAAAAGATATGATAAGCAAAAATATAAAATATAAGGAGATATCAAATGTATGAAATTTTGCAAACCATCAATCGACCGAGCCGATGTGAAAGAACTTTATAATCGCTATCATTTAGCACCGGAACAGATTGTTAAAGATGTAATGGCAGTTTTAAAATAGAAAGGAACAGAATATGAAAAAACTAATATCCGTATTAACATTGATTTTAACCGTTTTCACAACGTCTAATGCTAAAGCCGAGGAGGGTAAAATGACAGATAAAAATGTATTGGTTGCCTATTTCAGCGCAACCGGAACAACCGCAGGGGTTGCCAAAAGATTAGCAACCGCCGTTAATGCCGACTTGTTTGAAATCAAGCCGCAACAAGTGTATACCGAGGCTGATTTGGACTGGCGTGATAAAAAAAGCCGCAGCTCAATTGAAATGGCTGATGCAAGTTCGCGTCCGGCTATTGCCGATAAAGTTGAAGATATGAGCAAATATGATGTTGTTTTTGTCGGTTTCCCGATCTGGTGGTATCGTGAACCGTCAATTATCGATACGTTTATGGAAAGCTATGATTTCAGCGGTAAAACCGTTGTTCCGTTTGCCACATCGGGCAGCAGCGGTATGGGAAAATCCGGCGAAATTATGCAATCTCTTGCGCCGCAAGCTAAAGTTTTGAGCGGTAAACGCTTTTCGGCAGATGCTTCTGAAGCCGAATTAAAGACTTGGGCCGATGAATGGTTGAAATAATAGCATAGCTTAAGAGATAGAAGTGCGGTATTTTTATCAAGACAATAACTCACCGGAATTGATTGTTTTTTTCTCCGGTTGGGGATGTGATTACAACCAATTTACCAATTTGCATGACCGTAAAGATGTTTTAATTCTGTATGATTATCAGGATTTGCAAATTGATTTTGATTTCGGCAAATATGAAAAGGTCTATCTTATTGCATATTCTGCCGGTGTGTTTATGGCTTCGATTTTGCAAAATAAAATTCCGAATATTGTCAAAAAAACAGCCGTTTGCGGTAATCCGTATTTGTTTGATGAAAAACTCGGTTTATCGCCGGAATTAATCCGCATTTTTAAGAGTATCACGTTGGATAATTATCTTGATTTCAGAAGAAAATATATGGTGTTTACCGATGATGAATACGAAAAGTATAATAAGCTGGAATCTTTAAGAACCATCAAAAGTTGCGAAGATGAACTGACAGCTTTGCAAAAAATTTATGAAGAACATAAGGATAAAATCAATCCGGTGTTTGATAAAGTCATTTTAGCGGAGAATGACTTGATTTTTGATCTGCAAACTCAGCAACAATTTTATAAGGATAATGTTTATGTGATCAAAAATGCCAAACACCATGTTTTTTTCAGATTTGACAGTTTTGAAGATATGCTGAAAATTTAATGATTTAATCGGGATAATAAAGATGAATTAACACTTTCATCGTTTGACTTTTTCCTGTCATCGCTTGACTTTTTAATGTCATGCCTCCGAGCATAAGCGAGGTCAAGGCATATCAAGCGATTTTGAACCTTTTTAAGAGACCCCTTGACGGCGATTGCATCGCCGAGGGGTGACAGTATCTACATTGTCATGCCCGACAACTCCCTCGTCATGCCCGACTTGATCGGGCATCTCAATTGGTTTAGCACCTTTTAGTCATCATTACCGAGCGTGTTTACCTTTTTTGTCATCCTTGCCAAGCGAAGCGAAGGCGAGGATCTCGGCCGAATCAATTTAAAGCAGCCGGGATTCTCGACCCGGCTCTGCCGGTCAAGAATGACATTTTTAATAAAAAACATCTTGACTTTCGCGCGGGGGGGGGTAAACTGGGTGCACATATAATTTTAAGTTGTATTTACATTATTTATTTAAGGAGACTATCATGACTTATACGCGTTCGGCAATCGGATTGTTAACAAGACAATATCGCTCGGTTTTGAAAAAATGCTTTTTAATCAACTGCGGCTTATTTGCTCTTGGAGCATTGGGTGCAGTGAGTGTCGCAAATGCCAACGCGGCAGTCCCGACTCCGACACTGGATGATATGAACACTAAAGCTACAAGCTTTACAACAGAAAGTCATTATGACTTAAAAACAATACAGAGCTCAAATACAAATTTCTTGCTTTTGGATAATAGTGGGGCTCTGACAAAATATTGGTATACTCCGGCAGAAGGCACAACAGAAAAGAACAATATTTTGAATTATCTTGCTGGGGTTGCTTTAGTGGAAACGGACGGCGATTACGTGTTCACGACAGGTACAAAGAAATATACTTTTGATATGGGTAAACCTCGCCCGGCGAGTATTTACAAATACACCGGCGATACAGTAGATACTTTTGCCTTTAAAAATAATCCAACAGATATTGTAGCATTTAGTAATGACGGGACATCAGCAACAAATTACGACGTTGCGGTAAAATTAAGCGAGGACGCTACAAAATATTATAATATTGCCATTGATCCAACGAAGGCAGAGCCTGTCGGATCAAAATTATCAAACATTAACTGGACGACGACAGCTCCGACAGGTTATACATGGGAAAGTGATTATGTTAATGGTTCTGATGTATCCATAAACGGTGATGTGATTTCCGGCGCTATCAGAATGATAATATCGCATAATAAGGTAGTTCCTACGACTTGGAATAAATATTTTACCTATGTATATACAAAACCATCGGACTATGTTATAACACAAACAAGATTGAACGATAATCTCAGTGCTGACAACACAAATAAAAAAGTCTTTGCAGGAATACAAGATGTCGCGACTAAAGGGGGAACAATATATAATACTCAATACCAGTCAAATATACACATTACTTCTGATTTTATCGGAAATAGGATTTCTGATACAGCCAGTTCGACATATGGTGGAGCGATTTATAGTTCTGGTTCTCTTGGTTCAATTACGGGAAACTTTATTGGGAATAGAGTTTCATCTTCTACTACAACAACGCTGGATGCAGACGCTAGAGGCGGAGCAATTTATAACTATGATGCAACAATTGGTAGTATAATAGGAAATTTTATCGGAAACAGCGCTTACGCTTTTCATTCTAATGGAGTTAATCATGGATCATCTGCTAACGGAGGGGCTTTATGTAGTGCCTCTGCTAAACCAATTCAATCAATTATAGGAAATTTTATCGGGAATGGCACTTATTCAATTGCGGCTGAAGAGAGTAAATATGCCTTATCTAACGGCGGAGCTATAAGTACTGCTACAACAGGATCAATCACGGGTAATTTTATTGGTAATATTGCCTACCTTAATCACTCCTATGGTGCTTCTATCTCTGAAGCAAAAGGCGGGGCAATATATAATGAATCATATAGTGTCGGTCCTATTACGGGTGATTTTATTGGTAATATGACTTATGCGACGACTGTTCGAGGAGGTTATTCTTATGGTGGTGCAATCAATAATTATAATACTATGGATGCCATCACCGGTGATTTTGTAGGAAATGTTTCTTATGCTACATCTTCTTCACTTTTTGGTGATGCTACTGGTGGGGCAATATATAACACCTATAGTGGCAAGATTGGTTCAATTATGGGTGATTTTATTGGAAATTCTGCCATAGCATATGGAATTGCTTCATCAAACTCAAGCGCTACAGGTGGAGCAATAGCGCAATCAAACGGAACAATAATCGGTTCAATTACAGGAAATTTTATAGGAAATATTGTTTATTCCACTTCTTCCCCATCTTCATCGAATTCTTGTGTAGGGGGAGGTATTGCGAATTTTGCTTCCATAGGTCCCATTTCTGGCGATTTCATAGGAAATTCCGTGTCATCTGCTACTTCATCATATGGTGGAGCGATTTATCAAAGTGGAGGACAAAGCTATTCACAGAAAAAAATAGATTCACTTGTTGGGAATTTTATAGGGAACAGTGTAAAAACATCGTCTACAACCTATAAGGCCTATGGAGGCGCAATATATATTGGTGGTGTTTCGAACCAAAATCCAGTTTATAATGCATATACAATAATAACTCTTTCAGGCAACACCTTTACAGGTAACTATATTGATAATAATAGTACAATTGTACCAAACTCTATCTATAATGCAGGTATTATAAATATCGCAGACGATGCAACAGTTACAGTCAACGATGGTTGGCAATCACATAATGACGGTCAACTTAAAATGCTTGGCAGTGGTTCAACTTTAAATATGAATATCGGAAATGGAACAATACAATCTGACAGTTTAGGAAAAATTACAAATATCGGAACAATCAACGCTACAGTGGATATAGATACTTCTGATGTTGATAATCCCCTATCTGATACCATAACAGTATCATCTGTTACGCAGTCAGGAAAAATCAACCTGACAAATCTGAACTTTGTAGGTGGTGATGTAGATGATTTTAAAGAACATTTGTTAACCATTCAAATATTAAAAAATACAGATAATCAGGATACTTTACAACTTGCTTTGGCAGGTGCATTAGAACCAAGCGGTGAAGTTAAATTGCAACAAGGTGAAGAAAAGGCACACACTGATAACATGAAGG